>CALDMA010000365.1 GCA_937915075.1 uncultured Oscillospiraceae bacterium | reverse complement strand
TCCTATAACGGAGAAGCCTATTTCGCCGATCAGATCTTTCACCTGTCAGACGATCAGAAAGTCCTTGCGAGCCAGTACGCACAAAACATGACTGTTTTCTTAGGCGATGGGGTTTACCAGGGCTTGAGTGACACGGAATTCTCCGCAATGGGTCTTTCCTACGACGGAGTTGTCTTCGCCGATGGCGAAACACAGGTTGTCTATTACAACCAGTTAGATGAACGATGGAAGTACTCCCCATATGGTACAGATACGATTGGCGGTTATGCCTGCGGCCCGACCGCAATGTCCATAGTGATATCCAGTCTTACCTCAGAAACCATTGATCCACCTCATATGGCACAATGGGCATATGAGCATGGGTACTGGTGCAGCGGTAATGGTTCTTATCGCTCTTTGATACCAGGAGCAGCGCAAGCGTGGGGACTAAGTGTCGAGGACTGCACAGCTTCTGAACCACAACGCATCATTGATGCTCTTGCGGATGGCAAGTTAGTCGTTGCACTCATGACGAAAGGTCATTTTACATCGAGTGGCCACTTTATTGTTTTGCGAGGCTGCACATCCGATGGAAAAATACTCGTCGCAGATCCTTCCAGTTATAAGCGCTCTGAGAAGAGTTGGGATATGTCCATTATCCTCAACGAAGCTAGTAAGCGCGCTGGATCCGGTGGGCCGTTTTGGATCATCGGAAACTGACAATAGAATAGAGGCAAAACATGAGCAAACCGAACGAAGAACGGGATATTTACTATATCCCGCCAAACTTTCTTGCAAGTGGACGCTTATTTGGCGGAATGATTCGAGCACGCAATGCGATTGAAGCTTGCGTGCTCGTTTTGTTGACGGGTATTCCCATCATCAAGTTGCCTATGTCGCTTACTGTGCGGATTATCATTCTTTGCTTGCTCCCACTTCCGCTTGGTATTTTTGGCATCATTGGTTTTGAGGGTGATTCACTTTCGGAATTTGCAATCAATTGGATTCGCTGGTTCATTCACCGGCGGAGCCTTTATCGCTCTGATGTCACTATACCTGAAACCGCAAGGAAGCAGGAAAAGAGGATATGGGAGCAAGAAGCTACCAAGCCGCCCGAACAGTTAGGCATTCGAATCAAGCAGCCTCGCAAGAAACGAAAACGCCCTGCAA
This sequence comes from uncultured Oscillospiraceae bacterium, assembly GCA_937915075.1. GTDB lineage: Bacteria > Bacillota > Clostridia > Oscillospirales > Oscillospiraceae > Hominicoprocola. The sequence goes on along the minus strand of CALDMA010000365.1, from coordinate 15,161 downwards.
AAGCCGAAAAGCAGCTCAGCAAAAATAATCGCAAGATGGCGCCAAGTCATAAAAAGCAAGGGGCTCACTCGGAAGACTTTGTTCCAGTAAAGGATATCCGCAACGGCATTATTGAAACGGAGGACGGTCGTTACGTCAGAGTCCTCGAAGTTGAGCCGATCAACTTTCTTTTACGCAGTACATCTGAGCAGAAGAATATCGTTGCCAGCTTCGCGAGCTGGATGAAGATTTCTCCCATAAAAATCCAAATCAAGGTGCTGACAAAGAAGGCCGACATCGGAAAACACCTGAGTACCATTGAGCGTGATATGGAGTCTGAAAGCAATCCAAAATGCAGAGAGTTACAGCTGGACTACTACCGCCTCATCCAGACAATTGGTTCGCGAGAAGCAATTACTCGTAGATTCCTTGTGATCTTTGAATATGAAGCTGTCACGAATCGTAAACCGGAGTATTCAGAGATCGTCTCGGCTCTGGAAACGGCTGTCCAAACAGCGCGGCAGTATTTCCTACACTGCGACAATGCGGTTGTCACCCATGATGACGAAAACGCCTTCCTGCTGGAGATCCTCTACACTATTTTCAATCGCTCAACTTGCGAGATAAAAACAGTTGAGCAGCGCATTCGGGAGCTTCAGTCAGCTCGGAGGGATACCGACATCACTAAGCCAGTCTCTCTTAGAAGTGTATTAGCCCCCGATTCCATTGACTTGACTCATGGGTCATATGTAGTAATGGACGGAGTATATCATGCATATCTCATTGTTCCCTCTGATGGGTATAATCCTCGTGTTGTCGCTGGTTGGACGAGTATTCTCGTCAATGCTGGCGAAGGAATCGATGTGGACTTCTATTTTTCCCGCGAGCCGAAAGAACGCATTCAGGCTAAACTGGGTCAACAGATCCGAATCAACCGCAGTCGCTTGAAAGACACCTCGGATACCAATTCGGACTTTGATGATTTCGAAAGCGCAATCCGTTCTGGCTACTTCCTGAAAGAAGGCCTTGCAAATTACGAGGATTTCTACTACTGCAACACACTGGTCACAATCACTGCAGATACACTCGAAAATCTGGAGTGGCGTATATCTGAGGTGCGTCGGCTGATGGTTTCACAGGATATGGATATCCGGATCTGCCGATTTCGTCAGGAGCAAGCGCTACTGTCAATTCTCCCGCTCTGCAGCTTGAATAAAAAGCTCTTTGAGGCGAGCAAACGAAATATGCTTACCTCTGCGGCTGCCAGTTGTTATCCTTTCACCTCGTTTGAGATGAGTGATGAGAACGGCATCCTGCTCGGAGTCAACCAGCATAACAACAGCTTGGTCATTGTCGATATCTTCAATAGCCGCGTATATAAAAACGCCAATATGGTTCTTCTTGGAACCAGCGGTGCCGGCAAAACCTTTACGCTTCAGTTGATAGCTCTCCGCATGCGTCGGAAAGGTACCCAGGTCTTCATCATAGCACCTCTCAAAGGCCATGAGTTTCTGAGAGCCTGTAATAACATTGGCGGTGAGTTCATTTCCATCAGTCCGGCATCGAAGCAATGTATCAATGTCTGCGAGATCCGCAAGCAGGATCGTAGTGCCAATCAGTTGATCGACGGCGTAGTTAGTGAGAACTCGATCTTGGCAAAAAAGATTCAGCAGCTGCACATTTTCTTCTCGCTGCTAATTCCAGATATCAGTCATGAAGAACGGCAGCTCCTTGACGAAGCGCTGATTCGAACCTATGCGAAGAAAGGGATTACGCACAACAACGAGTCGCTGATTGATCCAGAATACCCGGATCGCTACCGAGAGATGCCGCTCCTTGGTGACATCTATGAGATTTTAATGGAATCTCCTGAGACAAGGCGTATGGGCAATATTCTGAATCGTCTCGTGAATGGATCTGCCAAAACATTCAATCAGCACACGAATGTGCAGCTCGACAATCTCTACACAGTCCTTGATATTTCCGAGTTAACGGGCGAACTTCTGCCTGTAGGTATGTTTGTCGCACTCGACTACGTCTGGGATAAAGCCAAAGAAGACCGCACAAAAGAAAAGGCGATTTTCATTGACGAAGCATGGGAACTCATTGGAGACGATGATACCAATAACCCAAACAACGCCAAGGCCCTTGCGGGCGAGTGGGTTCAGGAGATTTTCAAGATCATTCGCGGCTACGGCGGCGCGGCTATTGCTGCCACCCAGGATATTGGCGACCTTGATCGAAGCCGGTTTGGCAAAGGCATTTTGAATGTTGCCAAAACCAAAATCATTTTGAACTTAGAAAACGATGAGGCGCAGCGCGTCCAGCACATTCTCCACTTATCTGATGCGGAGATCATGTCAATCACTCGTTTTGAACGTGGCCAAGGACTGATCTCCACGAATTCCAACCACATCACAGTTTCATTCAAGGCATCCCCCTTGGAGAAGCAGCTGATTACAACCGACCGCATGGAACTCAATCAAATTCTCAAGGAAAAGATCGCTCAAAATACGCATAATGTTGTCGAATGAAAACACAGCAAATGCCATGTTTACATTAGCTCTACACTAAGCGTAATTGAGGTTTTCCTTTACACTTTGCGGTTTCCTATCTCTACACAAAGGAGAGCATAATGAAGTTTTCCAATACCGTTCGAAGGAGGGAAGTTGCCTTTATGATTCGACTGCTGACCATCTTCGGTGTCGTTGAACAGCGACAAATGCGGTTGCTCTTCGATCATATGAGCAATCGTTCTTATGGCCAGGTCCTCGCACGTCTCCGGCAAGAGGGTCTGGCCTATTTCTCGCCGGACGGCCAATTCCTCGCAACAAGTCGATACTCATTAGATCGCGGGAAGACGCAGGAAGCCATCATGGCTTTCTGGGCATTCATCCAGATGAGAGATCATGTGCTGGATTTTTGTGCGAGTGAGCCTCCGGCAATTCTCTCATTCTCTTCAGCCGATAAGGATTATGATCTGATTTCTGGTAGCCAACGCAATATCCCATCGATCAACGCCTCTCGCACACTCGTGCCAGAGGCGTCTGTTCGTTTGATTGTTGTAGATGATATGAAGTCCCTGGATGAGCTGATTCCCAGAGATGATAACGATTATGGAGTCCTGACTGGTCCTGACGGCGTAGAGCAAATCTACAAACTGTGAGGTGTGATATGGATAACCCCAAGTACATTCAAGTCATGCGCCAAGTGGCTTCTGATTTTGATGGTATCAGCCACGAACTCTTTCAGGTCGCTAGCGACTTAGAGCGTATGGATCAGTATAACCCCCAGCAAAAACTCTTTAGTCTGGTTCGATCGGCAGAAGTATCCTCGGTTACTCTGAGAAATCTGACAGCCAGAACAGTTCGTGATGATACGGCGCCATTCTATTGTGAGGTGGCGGATCTGCTGGGGATTAAGGTCGAGGAGACTCATGATTGGCTCAAGATCTCTGTTCCAGCGATTCTTCCAAAGAGGAACCAGCGAGATAATCAAGCATTTTTGACCCGGCCACTTCGGTACGCGATTATGGACTATCTCAAAGAGAATCCAATGGAGCGCTTTGGTAGCTGCGCCATCTGCATTGTTCATAACTATGATGCAGCTCTTGGAAAAAGGCGCATTCGTGACTATGACAACATTGAGACTAAGCGGTATTTGGATGTCATTGAATCGATGCTACTGACCAATGATAGCGGCCTCCTGTGCACGGTCCTCCAGGCTACGAGGATGTCTGATCGGGACAGCGCAGAGTTCTACCTGATGAGGCCTGAAACGCTTTCATCCTGGGCTAAAAATCACATAAAAACAACTACCAAAACCTGCTCTGAGTGATGAGCAGAAACTGGTAGTGATTTCGTGCATACGAGCTGTCCCCACTCAGGGAGCGCAGAAATAGGTAGTGTTAGGCAATACAAATTCTGTCTGGGTGTTTTTTGCTTGGTCAGTTTTGCGCTTTTGCGAGTAGCTGTATGACGCAGCCTCGGGCAGCCTGTTGGCAGCCTTGCTGCTGATTTGATTGGAGTGTCTATGATTACATGTAAGAATGATCGTTTACTCGAACTGCTCTGGTTTGTTGGGTACTGTATCGAGTTTCCGACGCAGCTGGCGGTGCGGATCGGTGGCGGTGCTGAATGGAATCGCAGGGTCATGTATCGTGCGATTCGGGAAGGCTATGTGCGGCTATATCGGAAGAAGCATAAGCGCCATGTGATTCGTTCCATGAGCTTGACGCAGAAGGGATTCGAGTATGTTGCACAGAGGGATCCGGAAGCGGTGTCCATGATCTATTCAAGAGTCAATAGCTCTGAGCGCATTTACCCCGGTTGGATCGACAAAATCCTGCGGCTTCACGCAATTGCCATTGGGACGGTTATGTCTAACGCGGCCGGAGCGACGCTCCTCATCTCTCAAAAGCCATCTCTCATGTCGCCTGCAAAAAGAGCGACGAATGCAGTCGCGCCGGATCCCAACAAAACCTATTACTACGCCGCACACGAATTGCGTGTCGCCATCGAGGAGTACTCACCAGAATCAGTATCCAAGAGCTCACGCACGATCGGTATTATCGTCAAAGGGCGGTGTTGTTTCTTCCTTTACTTCACAGGTAGCACTAGAATGTATTGGATGAAGAATAGCGAGGAGAACTATGCTGCCGCTGTGAAAAGTCTTCTGCTCGCAAGAGGTTTCGGTATCACGTCAATCCACCAGATCGTTATCGGATCTACCATGAGTGTGGCGCAACGCCTCTGCCATGGAGCAAAGCCATTTGGGAACAAGTACTTCGTCGTTTCAACTTTCTTTGCTCAATGCCTGTTCCTTACCAACAACAAAGAAGGTGACGCTCTGCTGAAACTTATCCTCCATGATGAACTGGCGATGGAAATCAATCGAGCCGCATTATCACCTTTCCACCCACCGCAAATCCCCACCCGTGAATATGACGCAATCGAGACCTCACTCGACAGGCCCGTCCTTTTGAACTACCAATGTGACCTACTCATGCTATCGGATATCCACCCGATGCCGGAAGGTTTTCGCGGTAGCCCGATCATGCTCTGTTTTGACTATCAGACACAGGTTATCCAGAGAATCGTGGGGCCGGCCATCGAGGTGCGTCCGTTAGAGAGCAGATTAGATTATGGATAAAAGAAAACTGAAAATAACACTTAGCCTTGCTGTCCTGATTCCTTGCGTGCTTTACGCTGCTGGTATCATTGCGCAATTCATTATCAACATCAATGCTTGGAAAGCGGCGGGTAGTGACTATCGTACTTCGCCAGGGCTCCCATCCTCGCAAATCAGCGAGGTGGTTCAAGCGCTGCTTCACTTCCCAGAAGGGCTCATCGCCATTGGGCTTGTAGTCCTTGGCATTGCCGTACTCTGTGTATTTGGACTCCGAATTGGATGGGGCCAAAATGGTGTGACAGACTCTGATCGCAACCTGACCGTATCGAATTCTGGAAGCTATGGAACGGCAAGCTTCATGTCACCCAAAGAAGCATCTGCGTGCTTTGAGAAGACGAGTGCAAAAAGGACCAGCCAAGACATCCTTGGGATGCTCCCGGATGGTCAAGTCCTGACGCTTCCAAAGGATACCCGTCTCAACGCAAATCTTGCCGTATGCGGATCTTCCGGTACTGGCAAATCCAGAGCCATCTCACGAAACCTCGTTTTGCAAGCAGTCAAACGTGGTGAGAGCGTGATCCTGACTGATCCAAAATCCGAACTATATGAATCCATGGGTGAGTATCTCCGTGAGAACGGATATATCGTCAAAGTCTTCAACCTTGTTGAAATGGATCATAGCGACTCTTGGAACTGTCTTGGAGAAGTCGGATCAAGTGAGCTCATGGCCCAGACCTTTGCCGACATTGTGCTCCAGAACACCAGCGGTGATTCGAAAGATGCGTTCTGGTACAATGCAGAACTCAACCTTCTAAAAGCGCTTGTTCTCTATGTTGCGTTGGAGATGCCTCCGGAAAAGCGGAACATCGCTACGGTGTATGACCTTCTCTATACTCAAACCGAAAAGGGCTTATCTGATATGATGGCCAGCATTAGCCACGAGCACGCGAACCAGTATACAGGAGAAGTGCTTCCTCCATCACCTGCATCTGCGCCCTACGCAATCTTCAGGCAATCGAGCGAAACCGTTCGCACGAGTGTTATCATCGGCCTCGGAAGCAAGCTGGCAGTTCTGCAAGCCCAGCAGGTGCGGAATATCACCTCCTACAATGAGATCGACCTGGAGCTGCCCGGTAAACAAAAGTGCGCATATTTCTGCATCGTCTCCGATCAGGATAGCACTTATGATTTCCTCAGCTCCTTGTTTTTTAGCTTCCTGTTCATTCGCCTGATCCGCTATGCCGATGCTTACTGTGAGGGCGGGATGCTGCACCCGAAGGTAAAATTCATCCTTGATGAGTTTCCCAACTGCTGCCTTATCCCCGATTTCACTAAAAAATGCTCTACCATCCGTTCAAGAGGTTGCTCCGTCGCCGTCTTTTTCCAAAATGTCGGCCAGATGCGCAACCGATACCCAGACGATCAATGGCAAGAGATCCTCGGTGCCTGTGACAGCACGGTTTTTCTCGGATGCACCGATATGCTGACCGCTGAGTACTTCAGCGACCGCATTGGAACAGCATCAGTCGAAGTGGAAGGTACGATGCGGGAACTCAACACCATGCACATTACCGATTATACCCCAAGATTCCGTAAGACCAACTCACTTGGCCGGCGCCCATTGCTTACCCCTGATGAGGTCTTGCGTTTACCCCCGGATCAGGTCCTGATTTTCATAAGAGGTCAGAAAGTCATGCGAGCCAAGCGTTTTGACTACTCCCTGCATCCGGACTATAAAAAACTGAAGAGCCGCAAGGCAATCTTACACGAGCCTGACTGGAAAACCAGTCAGGCTTCCTCTATATCTGCCAGCGGTGTATCTTCACCATCCGCTACCGCGACCATACCAGCAGAAAAAGCAGATGTTGGTTCCCAGAAGAAACCACCTGGGAAGCCGCCACGCAGCACAACTCGCAAGGTCGTGAATGCGGATGAACTCTTCTAGGAAAGGAGCAGAAAAATGCCTAAGAAGAAAGTTACTGATGCCGTTGAAGAGTCCGCACAGGAAACCATCCCTGTTGAACAGGCCCTTGCACAGATGCCACGCCGCCAGGGTAGTGAGGATCTTCTTGAACTGAATGATCTGGAACGTGGCGTCACGCGCGAGGATAGTGAAGAGGCGAAATGGGGCTATCTTGCTGGAGCGGTGCGACGGCAGCAGATCCTGACTGGAATCGTAAGCGCTGGGATGACCTATACCGAAAATGGCATGCCGATCGTCCCCATTGATTTTGAGGGTCTCTGTGTCAAAATCCCAGTTCGCGAGATGACTCTGATCGAATGGCCAGAAGATGAACCGATCCCTCGCAGTGTTCGAGTCCAAATTGGGCGGATGCTTGGCGCTACGATCGACTTTATCCCAGCTGGCGTCGATTTCAAAGAGCGAGCCGCAATCGGGTCTCGCAAAGCTGCCATGTTGCAACGGCAGAAGCGCTACTACGCCTCAGGGCGTGTGAAGCCCGGCATCCTCATGGCATGTCGAGTCCTTACCGTTGGGAATAACACGATGATGGTAGAAGCGTGCGGCGTTGATACGGAAATTTACGCACGCAACGTGTCCTGGGAATGGTTTTCCGATATTGCGGATCTCCACTCCACAGGCGATCTGGTTGTCGCAAGAGTTCTCGATGTGACCTACAACGAGCAGCGTGACACTTACGCAGTCAACCTCTCAATCAAGGACGCCTCTGAAAACCCGGATCGGGCAGCCTTGGAGAAGATCGTCCCCAACTCCAACTACTTCGGCGTTGTTACCGGTGTGAAAGACCGCGTTTTCTTTGTCCGCCTTCAAGCGGGCGTCAATGCCAAAACGAAGTTGTATCGCTCCATCGACATGCCCAGCAGATTGGATACAGTCAGTTTCCGCGTCACAAGGGTCGATGAAGAAAACGGTGTTGCGCTTGGATTTATCACCAGAATCATTAAGCGCCATACCAGATTGAGGTAACCCAACATGAACTATTCTCCCAGCAGCCGCGATGCGATCGATGAGCACTGCAGGGAGGTCATTCGGTCATGCCTCAATATCGTGGAGCAGCATGGCGACACATACGTTGCCATCCACAAGGACGATGATATCGAATGCATCGTCCTTGTCTCCATGATCCGAAGCTATCCCATCCTATCCATCATAGTCGCAGACAAGCTTCTGCTCGCAGATATCAATGCGGAGCAAATGCACAGCATCGCCAATGAGCTGAATCTGGTGTCGGTCACAGGTTGGCATTCCGTCTTCCTGGCGGATGACAGCATGATCTATATGTACCGGCAATGTCTTTGGCTATCGATGAGCTTGACCTATGAAGACCTCCTTACCATGCTGAAAGAATGCATCAGCGAGTACAAGCACGGCAAAGGCCGCCTTACTACAGGTGAGTATCCGACCGACCCGGTCGCGTAACGCCTCAAATTATGAAAGGGTTAAAACCATGAAAAAGAGAATCACATCATTGATGCTCATTCTTGTCGTCGCGGTATCCATGACGATGGGAGCGAGCGCGGCATCGTACATCCCGGACGATGTCACATACCAGAATCTCAACGGGCAGCAGCTCGCCATCAAGACCTATACGCTTCTTCCGGATCAGGATCCCTCCGACCTATATGAAGATGACTTCGAGTATGACGGATTCCTGTATTCTATGAGCGATATCGTCAAAGAAGAGCAGCGCTACCAGGAAGAGAACGCACATACCGAGGTCGTTACTGTCACAACGGCCAGTAAGAACCTCGAAGATATCCTTGCTGAGCTGAAGCCTACGATCGAGTACGATGACGGAGTCTCCTCCGGCACCCTTTCGCTCGATCATAGCACGCTCAAAACGGAAGCCGCCGGCTATAAGCGCAGTTCCTATACCGTGACAGCGACAAAGAACTACACCGGTCTCGACCGAAATGATTCTTCCTACATCGATAAGACCGTGGAGAAGAATGGCAGAACCTTGAGCCTCTCCAATGTAACTTGGAGCGTTGAGAGTACTGCTCTGGTCGGCGACGAACTCGTTCCGGCAACTTACTCTGCGGTAGCCACCTATTCTGGCTCAGCCAGTTCTACCGTCGCAACCGGCTATATTACGACTGCCGAATACAAAGGCACCGTTGTATCCTCTGGCATTTCCAGCATTCTCTATACCGTAACCTACCTGGGCACCAAGGTTGAACCGGTGAAAGCGGAACCCACCTTCAAAGGTGCGGCCTTGGTGATCTCCATTATCGGCGGAACCGCCCTTTTGGCCGCACTGTTGTTCCTCGGCCTCACGCTGCGTAAGAATACTACAGTCTACAAAGCAACCGGCAAAGGCAACGAATATGAAAAATGCGGCCGGCTTCATCTGAAGGCCAAGAATCCCGAGCTGCGTATTGACCGCTTGAAGGATATTCCTGAAGGTGTGATCGCAATCGAAGTGGATCAGGCAGTCGCAAAGAAGCTCTTCGGCCAGACCATCGCCATCCGTTGCTATGACAATACCGTCGAGCACACCGTTGGTGAGGTCAACGGTTCGTACTGGTTCAAGGTCGATATTGGCTCTCAGGAAGGTGAATCCAATTATGAGGAGGAACCTTAATGTCAAGAACCCTCCACTTATACTCTAACGAGTCTTGAAGTGGCGGTTTGTGGGGAAACACGAGCCCGATTGACTACCCTGAGTGCTTCGAGCACTACGTTACCTGAGAATGTATAGGCACCTGCGGATGTACGTCCGAGTCCGCTGCTCTGCGGCATGCGATTAAAAGCTCTGAGGGTAAGGAGCGGTGTCGTATGTGAGAAACCTCAGGATAACACTGGGTACGGACACCTGACCCATATAGTCGGGTCTACCGACTGCATGGGCGTGGCTCCTATCTTAGCCGCAAAAAGAATGTTGGAAAGGAGAGCATCGACATGCCCAACAAGGTCTATGTAATCAGTCGGCTCGGGCATCCGTTAATGCCCTGCTCTCCGGCAAAAGCCCGTCATCTTTTAGATGACGGGAAAGCAAAGGTCGTCAAACGGACGCCCTTCACCATCAAGCTCCTTTATGGGAGCGCCGAGTACACCCAGCCGATCATCCTTGGGGTGGACGCAGGAAGCAAGACCATCGGCCTGTCGGCAAGTACGACGAAGGAGGAATTGTTTACTGCAGAGGTCCTGCCGAGGAATGACGTGGTGGAAAATCTCTCTACACGGAGAGAGTTCCGCCGCGCACGCCGGAACCGCACCACACGGTATCGGAAGCCGCGCTTTGATAACCGTGTCCACAGCAAAAAGAAGGGATGGCTCGCCCCATCGGTGGAAGTGAAGATACAGGAACATATTACTTCCATCAAGAGAGTGTGTGCTATCCTGCCTATCAGCAAGATCGTCGTTGAAACAGCGGAGTTCGACCTTCAGCTCCTCAAAGCCGTTCAGGCTGGGAAGCCTGTCCCAGAATGTGAGGACTATCAGAAGGGTGAGATGTACGGTTCCTATAACGTGCGTCAGTACGTCCTCTGGAGAGATAACTACACCTGCACCTGCTGTGGCGTCAAAGGAACCGATAAGAAGCCCGTCAAGCTGCATGTTCATCATTTTGAAAGCCGCAAACGCGGCGGGAACGCACCGGACAACTATGGCACGCTCTGTGAGGGTTGCCACAAGAAGTTCCACCTCGGCATCATCACAGACATAAGTCTCAAGATGCGCAGACGCCCCTCCACGAGAGACACGGCCTTCATGGGTATTATGCGTAAAACGTTGATGCAGCGTCTCAAAGCAGAGCTTTCTATCCCTGTTGCAGAGACAAAGGGCTACATCACGAAGGCAACGCGGAAGGAACTTCTCAAGTTCCCAAAGACGCATACGAATGATGCTCTTGCCATTGCGCAAGGTAGACACGGTTTCGGGATCAGGGAACAGACCTATGTAAAACCGACAAATCATATCTACACGGTCCGTCCGGTACGACATCACAACCGACAGCTTCACAAAGCTACTATCCTTAAGGGTGGTAACCGGAAGCTCAATCAGGCGTCCAAATATATCTTTGGCTTCCGGCTCTACGATAAGGTGCTCTATCAGGGAAGAGAATGCTTCGTGTGGGGACGTAGGACAAGCGGAAGCTTGCTTCTTCGATCGATAGGCGGAACAAAGGTCAAAGACGGTGTAGGGTACAGAAACCTTACTCTACTCGAACGGAGTACCAGTTATCTTATTGCTTAAACAATACAAAACAAAGAAAAGGAGGATGGGCAATTCCTCCCACCGCCTACAGAGGTGGAGGGTATCCTTGCCTAATTAAATATGAAGCTCAAACGACTTTTGACCCTGTGCTGTGCGCTGAGTATGGCACTCGGCATGGTGACTTTCGCTAGTGCCGCAGACTATTCCTTCAAAACCTCTCCAGACCCTGTCTATTACGGCAGCACGAACTACGAGGATCTCTATGACGCTGAGTATCGTTACGGCTCACGCAATCAGATCGATTACGACATCCCTGAGGCCCAATACGGGCTCAGTCAGGAATTCCTGGAAAGCTCCCTCAATAATCCCTACCTGAATGGCAACACACAGTACGGCTTTGGCGGGAGCAGCTCGAATACGCAGTACCCGGAGTCCGACTTCGGTAGTTCCAGCATCATCTCCGGCGATGGTACGATCGAGGTGCCGTATGAACCCTCTGTCACCTTGAACGATCTCAAGCAGAGCGATGGCAGTATCGGCCAAGTCTCCATTGACCGTGTTGGGCTGAATTGCAAAGTGTATGAAGGCGCCACCGACAGTTCCATGTCCAAGGGTGCCGGTCATTACACTTCTTCCGGCCTCTACACCGGGAATGTTGGCTTGTTCGGCCACAACAGAGGGAATCATCCATACTTCGGAAAGCTGAAGAATGTGAAGGTTGGGGACATTGTTAAGTACAAGACCGCAATCGGCATGAAGACCTACAAAGTGACCTTCGTTGGCGCGATCTCCTACACCGATTTCTCTTACCTCAATGAGATGGGAGACAACCGCATCACCCTGATCACCTGTATTGCTAACCAGCCCTCTCTGCGCCTGTGTGTGCAGGCTGTAGAGATTCGATAAACCATTGGAGGAAAACCATGAATAGTAAAAAGCCTCGCAATCGTGAGAATCGCACCCGATCCATTCCCGCAGAAGCTACCGTAACCGTCCATATGCTTCTGCCGCGCTCCGCTTATGAGGAGATGCGTCAGCTTTTGAGTGAACACAGGCTCTCCAAAGCGGATATCCTCATGGCAGGCATCACAGCCTGCTCGAATCAGAAAGTCGGCTGAAGAACACGCGTAGAGAGTGGCTGGAAAACTATCTTCTACGAGGTGACTCACATGAAAAAGCGTTTCATTTCATTCCTCTCCGGCATGGTTGTCGGCGCAGTCATGTTTGGCGGCAGCGTTGCATACGCTTCCGGCATTCTTGCCGATCTCAGCAACAATCAGATTTTTGTGGATGGCACACTTACCCCCATGGAGGCGTATGTGATCAACGGCCACAATTATGTGAAATTGCGTGATATTGGCCAGGCTGTCGGTTTTAACGTCTTTTGGGATGATACTGCCAAATGCGTCCAGGTCGAATCGGACAAGCCCTATACTGGGATTGCGCCTACAAAGCAAGAGGGCAAGAAGACAAGTGGCCAGCTCCACCAGACTGATGTTGATGCCATAAAGAAGGATATCGTTACCCGTACCAACACCCTGCGGCTTAATAAGGGAGTTGCTGTATTGGAGGTTAATAACCTTCTGATGGATGCGGCTCAAGTCCGCGCGGATGAGATGGCGGCAAGTGGTGCCTATTCTCATACTCGCCCCGATGGACGCAGAAGCAATACCGTTACAGATAGCCGACGCACCGGCGAAAACATCCACTGCATCACAGAACTGTACCTCGAACAACAGCACAAGACTTTATCTGATGCAGTCGTCAATCTTTGGTCGAATTCCAAGGGTCATGCGGATAACATGCTGAATGCTCGCTACGGCGAGATTGGCGTTGGTTTAGCGCGTGGTACGGACAGTAATGGCTTGGCGTGTTGGTACTGTGTGCAGGTCTTCCTCGTAGACGGATGCGAGGTCACATGGGTGGACGTTCCCGCAATAGGCTAATCAATGATTGCCTCTGCGGTGGATCAATCCATTCCAAAATGGTCAGCTCGAAAAGTGAATCATTCAATGAAGCAGGTTGAGGAAACTCGACCTGCTTTTCTTGTGTTACAAATGAAGGAGGTCTCTAATGAAATCAATCAAAACCAGACTTGTCTCAGCATTCTTGCTGATTATGACAATTCTCAGCCTGTTTTCAACCACAGCATTTGCTGCATCTGGTACAGGAAAAGGCATCACAATCACAAAGGATCAAGCCTATTGGTCTACCCGCTTATTAGCCAACGGCACGCCGTACAGTTATCGCCCACCGATGGCGGCGGGCAGACTTCTTTACTGCCTCGACAGCGGCCTCGGCTACCACAACGCCACACAATCATTCTTTGATTCCTATACTTACACTTCGGCTACCAATGCGGATGCCGATGCCGTGCTCAAGACCGCCATCGCCAATAGCGGCCTTGGCGAGATGGACGCTGCGACGCTTGCCAATGTCAAGTGGATGATGACCTACATCAACGACTGCAAGGCGTCCAATGTGGGGCAGCTCTTTATGGCAGTCCAGACCTATGTGTGGGACCATCAGAGCTATAAGGGAGAACCCGGCGGAGACGGTGACGCAGGCGGCTACGCCAACGCCGATACCTACGAGATGTATCTGAGCCTTATCGACTCCATGCTCGCGCAGAAAGCACAGGAGGACGCAGCATTCCAGCGTCAGATCGAAGCGTATGCCGAGCAGGGCATAGTAGCGACTATTGTAGAGGACGATAGCGCAAAGTGGACGGTATTTGCCCTTTCGAGCAACCGCAGAAACCAATCCTTTTTCAACTATTACGCGCCTCGAAAACTCGTTATCAACACCCCGAAGCCTGACCCGGATAACCCTCCCGCGGGAGATGCGGACATTACCTTGCGTAAGGTGGCCGCCGGAACGACCCGCGGCTTGGACGGAGCAAAATTCAATATCTATCGCGACGGTCAGATCATCGGCAGCGATGTGACCAAAAACGGCGGCATCATCGAGGTAAAGGACGTTACCGAGGGTCTCTGGTCCTTCGTGGAAGTCGAAGCGCCCGCGGGGTATTGCGCGGATTCTACGCCTATTAGTGTCTATGTGGACACGACCGATGGAGACAAGCAGTATACCGTTACTGCTGAGAACTATGCGCTGCCTGATATGAAGATCATCAAGCGCGACGCCATGAGCGGCAAGCCTATCGCCGGTACGGTGTTCTCGGTAAAGTCAGTCACAGGCAGTTTCTCCACGTCCGTTACGACCGGCACGGACGGTTCCGCGATGCTCTCGGCCATTCCTGCCGGCGTCTATGTGGTGCGTGAAGAATCCGTTCCTGAGCCGTATATCGTGAGCAATACGGAGCAGACCGTGGCGCTACGCCCCGGCCAGACGAGTGAAGTTACTTTCGTTGACTATGAAAAACCGGGCCTTGAGGTCATCAAGAAGAACATTGCCAATGGGGAACCCATTGAGGGCGTGACCTACCGCATTGAGCAGATCGACGGCAGCTATTCCACCACGGCCACCACCGACAGCCACGGACGTATTTTCCTCGATTCTATTCCCGTTGGCACCTATCAGGTGACGGAGATCAATGTCCCCAGCCATGTCATTCTCTGCCCCATCCCGCAGGAAGTAGCGCTCAAGGCCGGTGAAACCTCCACCGTTACTTTCTTCAACGCACTCAAGCCGACGCTGGAGATCCGTAAAGTAGACAGCGTGACCGGCGATCCCGTCAAGGGCGCGAAGTTCCAGATCTGGTATGCCAGCAACCACACCGACAGCGGAGAGCTGAATGATCTCGGCGTTTATTACACCGATGAAAGCGGTAAAATCATTCTCCCCGAAGTCAAAGACGGCTGGTACAAGATGACGGAGCTGGAAGCGCCGCAGGGGTACTCCATCAAGGAGCCTGCCACGCAGGAGTGCTTTATCGCCGGTGGCGAGAGTA
>CALDMA010000364.1 GCA_937915075.1 uncultured Oscillospiraceae bacterium | reverse complement strand
GACGGCAGACCGCCCACTCTTTTGCAAGTTCAATACTCTCGGTCAGATAAAAGCCCTTGCCATAGTCGTGCTTTTTATCCCCGCCGCCGTATTGGGGAACGACGAGCTTGTCGGGAGTACCGTGATATAAAGTTATAATTCCCACTTTTCCCGTACCTCCTTTTACCTTTTAATCCTAATTTCAAAGTACACCTATCATTGCCTTCGCGTCAAACATGTTATGACGATTTGCGGAAAGCAGTGTTTCAAAGGGAGTTCATTATGTTCAGTAAGCTTTGATAACTGTCTACATTGTGGTACACCACATTGCTTGTGGACATCTCATTGAACAACTTTTTTGCACAAGAGATTTTTGCCCGCTCGATAGGGCGCAGCTCAAGGCTCTCCATCGTGCCCTTCGTTTCAGCTATAAAGAAAATGTGCTTGACCTTACCCTCATAAAAAGCGATTGCCCAGTCCGGCGAATAGTTGCCTACCGGCGTGGGGATTTGGAAGGTTCTCGGCAGCTTGGCGTAGACGCACACCTCATCCGCCGCATCTAAATCCTCAGCAAGCTTTCTCTCAATGCTCTTGTCGGCAGAGCCGTCCGTGAACACATAGTCCTGAATGGCTTTCTTTGCGAGAAACGCCTTGTCAAAGCTCTGAGTTGCCTTTTCAGCCGTGAAGATGGAACTGTCATATTCGCCCTCGATGGTGTCGTAAGAAATATGCTCTACGATCATCGTGGCTTTCTGCTCGTTGATAAGCCGGATCACCTTCGTGATGAACTCCTCCGGGTTGTTCTTAAACATATAGAGCTTGTCCACACGGATGCCTTGCAGGATCGCAGAAACCGTGCGCCGTGTCAGAACGGTGCCCTCTGCGATTTTTCCGATAAGGTCGTACTTGATCTGACTTGTCTCGGCGTGTTTGAGCGTCTGCGTCCGGGTCTTTTCGCCGGTGAAGGACGCTCCACGCTCGATTTCATACTCGTTCATCTCCGTTTTCTGCCGCCCGATGGTGGTCGTGTATTGCAGCTCGGAAACAAAGAGCTTTTCATCAATGTGAGCGATGGCGTTGCGAATCAGCTCGGCACTGTCAAAATCAACGGTGTAGGCGTACTTATGGTTGATCTCACGCCAAAGTGCCTGAAACTCTTTCTTAGCGAAGTTTTCGTTAAGCGGGTTATCCTTGACTTTCGTTTCGTGACCGTCGGAGAACATATCCTTGAGTACACTGTCATCATAGACTGCCTGAATGAGCGTGTGGATACCGTCTGTCATCGGCTTGAGTTCATCCGGCAGCTCCGCAACGGTTCCGTTCTTAACATCATGACGGTACTTGTCCGTCACCTTGCGCTTCATATCCACATAGCCGTTCTGTATGAGGTAGAACTCAATGGCATTGGCTTTCTCATCGTCGATAAGCGTCGGAACATCGTCCACCTTGACATATTTGCCTTTGAAGTATTCGTTGGTAGCAGCCGTTTGCCTGTCGTATAGCCCATTTTTTATAATATCAGATTGCAAATCAGCCACAAAGGTCTTGTAGCTTTCGCTGGCGACTACCGTTAGCGTGTTAATCTTATGAACGCTGTCGCCGCAGCTCTGCACATCCATACGGTTGCCGTCCTGATTGATACAAAGGCGCAGACCGCGACCGACCTCCTGACGCTTTGCCGTGTTGCTGTCCGAGTGCTTCAGGGGGCATATCTGGAACACATTTGGGTTGTCCCAGCCCTCACGCAGTGCGGAGTGGGAGAAGATGAACCGTGTCGGCTCGTCAAAAGAAAGCAGCCGTTCCTTGTTCTTCAGGATCAGGTCGTAGGCAGAAATATCATCGGAGAATTCGCTGCCACGCTTGAGCTGGCTGTCCACGCTGCGCCCGGTTTTCTTATCGATGCTGAAATAGCCCTTATGTACCCGACTCACATCGCTGCAAGTGGACTTTAAGTATTTCTGATACGGCGTGTCAAACATCGTAATGTACTCGTTCAGGATGGCAAGATACTCCTGCTCAAACATCACGCCGTATTCGCCGAGCACCTCGTCACCGTTTTCATCGTACTGACGGTACTTTGCCACTTCGTCGATGAAGAACAGGGACAGACACTTGATGCCCATATTAAAGAGCTTTTCCTCTTTTTCAAAGTGGGAGAGGATGGTTTCTCTGATTTGAATGCGGCGCATATCCTTCTCGGACACATCGCCCACCACATCACCGGCTTTGATGGCTTCACCGTTAGTAAAGGTCACAGTGCCACGCAGCGGGTCAATTTCAGAGATGGTATACCCCTTGTACTGCTCCATATTCTGAGAAACAAAGTAGAGGTCGTCACCAACGCCGAGAATACGGGTCTCACGGTTGATGGATTTGTTATAGCCAATCTCCAACTCAATTTTCGCCATCGGCGGCTTCTTGCTGGAAAGAACGATCTGTTCAAGGTAGAGGTAGCTGTCTGTGCCACGGAAGTTTTTGACCTCAAAGCCCTTGACCTCGATTTTCTTGACCAACCGCTTGTTGAAGGCATCCAGCGCATCCAGCACATAAACAAGGTTATGCTGCTTGGCGTGGGTAGCCGAGTAGTTGAGGGAAAACAGCGGATTGAAGTTCTTCAGCGCCTTCTGCGTCACATCGCCGCCCATTTTCTGCGGCTCGTCCAAAATGATAATTGGGCGGTTCGCCTTAATAACATCGATCGGGCGGCGGGAGCCAAACTCATCCCGCTTGGAGTAGATGATACGGGCTTCCTTGCTCTTGCCGTCCTCTTTCAGCGAGGAGGCAAACGCCTGTGTGTTGATAATCATCACATTGATGCCGGAGCTGCTTGAAAAGTTATCAAGCTGGTTCAGGTTGGAGCTGTTGTAGATGAAGAAACGAGCTTTCTTTCCGTAATGCTCCATAAAGTGGTCTGCGGTGATCTCAAAGGACTTCTTCACGCCCTCACGGATCGCAATGGAGGGAACGACCACAATAAACTTGCTCCAGCCGTACTTCTTGTTCAGCTCAAACATCGTCTTGATATAGACATAGGTTTTGCCCGTGCCGGTTTCCATTTCAATATCAAGGCTGCAACGCCCCAAGTCGTTGACAAAGGAAGCAGAGAGCTTGATGTTGTTCTGACTCTGCAAGGTCTGAATGTTGTGCAGAAGCTGCTCGTCGGAAAGCTCTACCGCTTCATTCTTGTAGCCGGTGTCGTCAGCGCCGTCTATATCCCCAAAAGAAAGCTGTTCATCCGCGGGGATAAACGACATCTGCATATCTTGGCCAAAAATCGAATCGTCTGTTTTCTGCGTCCCCATGTCGCGGATATAGCTGATTTTATCGTGAAAGCCCTGCCCCTGGAAGACACGCACAACGGCATCGACCGCATCGGTCTGGTATTGTTGTATTTCCCTTTATCGTCCGCGATGCGGTTTCGAATCTGCGTGCGATACTCGTCGGTTTCCTTGCAGAACATTTTTCCATCTTTTACACCAATATCGCAGAGAAAATCCTTCACATTCGATACGAGGGTAAATCATGTTGAGCCAATCGGTATGAAAACGACCATTACTTTCGGTATTACTTACAAGGCGGTTTCCGTCTACATCGAACTGACCGCTATTCGCAAGGTATTCCTCTGTGCTTTGAGCAAAATCATCCTCATACACAAAGTCATTGCCAGTGTTGTACGGAGGATCGATATAGATCATCTTGATTTTGCCAAGATAAGTCTCCTGCAACAGCTTCAGCACTTCGAGGTTATCGCCCTCAATATAGAGGTTTTCGGTGGTATCAAAGTCCACGCTTTCCTCACGGCAGGGGCGCAGCGTCTTATTGATCGGAGCATTGGCAAGAAGGACGGACTTCTTCTTGTCAGGCCAAGTGAACTGATAGCGCTCCTCATTGCCGTCCACCACGGTGCAGGCAATCTCCTGCATCAGTACATCCTTGTCGATTGCCCGGACGACCTCACCGTTTTCGTTGATCGTTTCCGTCACGGCGTTCGGAAACATCGCCGCCAGCTTTCTGAAATTTTCATCAGCCTTGTTCACTGTCTGCATTCTCAGTTTATCCATTCTCTTGTCCCTCCAAAGTATCAAGGCTTGAGAGGTAATCTCTCAGCTTATCAAGAATGTCATCAGAAAGTTTTGATATTATTTTCTGTTTGGCTTCTATTTCGTCTTTTGCTTTATCTTTTTCGTAATCCGTTCCGTTATAATTTAGGGTTGTGTGATTTTCAGTTTGAAACCTGTCCCACAAGTCAAGCAAAGAAATGATGGAAAATGCCTGCTCACTCAGTTCCTTGTAGTTCTCAAATATTTCTTTTGCAATAAAAGGGGCATATCGTTTGTTAAGCATATCTGCGTTATCAATGTGCTGTGCCGCAAGGTGAATGAATTCTTGTGTGCTACTTACACCGGGATACTTTGCACCACGAGTAAGATCTTCCACAGCTTATTGTATCTAACAGACATTTTGGTTCTCCTTTAGACACGACATTTTGCTCTTTGGTGTATCTCTGCTATTATACTAAGAGTAGCAGAAATTCCGAGTTTTTTCAATAAAAAGGTTGGAGTATCACACTAAAATTCGATTTTGCATCCATCCATACAAGCAAAAAAGAAACGTCCTCTGACGAGGGCGTTTCTTGTCTTGTATCAAGCCTCACAGCAAAAATGAATTTAGTTTTTTGCGCGGTGCTGGCTTCGTGCCCTCCATGCTGCGCGACCATGTTTTGACGGTCTGAGCCTCCAAAAACTGCACCAGCGACGTCAAATCTTCCTGCTCATCATAATCTTGCAGCGCGTCATAATAGTCGCGGCGATCCTCCTCATAGACGATGGTGGGCGGATAGTCGTTGATCATCAGCCAGTAGTTCAGCAGCGTCCGTCCCACGCGCCCGTTGCCGTCCGCAAAGGGGTGAATGCTCTCAAAGCGGGCATGGAGGTACGCCCCTGCCTTCAGTGGCGCTTTCGCGCCAATGGCATTGACTTCTTCAAGCAGCTCCGCCAGGTCGTTCTCCACCTCATCGGGCTGCGAACCGACCTCATTTTTGCCGGTCACATAGTCGTGCTTCTTAAATTCGCCGGGACGCTCACCGTTCACGATGTAGCGGCGCTCATCGTAGGTGCCCTCCGTCAATGCACGGTGGACGGCGCAGATCAGTTCGATGGACAGAGGCTCTTTTGCGATAATCTTGTCCTGCAAGAAGTCGTAGCACACCTTTTGGTTCTGCTGCTCAAACAGGGTACGGGTGCTGCCGGTGTAGCCCACGACCTTGCCGTTTTCAAAAATCTCGCGGGTGTCGTGGTAGTTGATCTCGGCGTTCTCGATCTTGCCGGAGTTGTAGGCAAACAGAATACGGAAGTTGTCCAGCCGCAGAGCAAGGTCATCGACCGACTGGATATTCCAGTCCTGCCACATTTTCACAACGGCGTCATATTGGCTCATGATGCACCTCCGGCACAAGGATAGTCTTAGTATAGCACACTTATGGGCAAGATGGGAAAAATTTTACAGCTTTTTTGTGCGAACATACACCTCCACAAGCAAATCCCTCCACTGCCCACGGCGCAAAAAAGTGTTGTCCCTGCTGCGGAACGCCTGCGCCGTCTCGAACGGGATATAGAAGGTAAACGCCCGTGTGTAGTAACGATCTCTAATCTCCTGTGCATTCTTGGCAGCATCGGCGTAGGTCACAATAGCTGTGGTGGTTGCCGGTGAACTGCCGCGCACGGGAAACAGAATCGGCTCTGCAACAGGTGCATCTCCGGTCACATTGACCAGCCACTCAAAGCAGTGGTCGCTGCGCACAAGCACCTTGTCCACGAACCAGCGCACGGTCTGCGCGTCCAGCTTGCTCCCGGACAAGTCCACCATGCTTTTCATTTTCGCAAGTGCTTCACCTAGCTCGTCCCTGCTCGTACTTCCGGCAATGGGAGAAATGCATTGAGAAAGCAGCTCCCTCTTTTCCGTAAGCTCCCCACAGAGCGCGGCGTACTTGCCCTCATAGTGTGCCTGATCGATTTTTTCATCGGTATAGAGGTCGATCAGGCGGTCGATCTTTTTCTCCAGCTTTTCTATGTCCGCCTGATACCTCTCAGCGTCGCTTTTGGCGCTGACCGCGATTCTCTCATCCTGCGCCGTCATCTTGTCAAAGGTGTCCAGCACCGCGTCAAAATGCTCGCTCCAGAGACCGTTAAACACCTTCAGCCCCATCAGCTCCAGCTGCCATGCCGGGATACTCCGCATATCACAGCCGTTCTCCGGCGGAAGTTCGTTGTTCTTTCGAAATGCCGTTGTCCCGTTGACCGCCCTGTTGCTGCAAGCATAGCCATATGCGTCCGCTGCGCGCTTTTGATTTGTCCGCCACTTGTACCTGCGGAAACGGCTGCCGCAGCAGCACAGGAGCTTCTGTGTCCACTTTTCCGCCGCAGTGCGGCCTGCACCGCTGGCGGCGTTTCTTTTGGGGACAAGCGCTGCCTTGGCGCTTTTAATAGCCTGTACCTCGCGGAAGACCTCCTCGTCAATGATCCGCTCAAAGTCACCGTCAATGAGCACCCGTTCTTCCTTCGGTAGCCGTTTAGCCTTGCCGGTAAGATAGTCAACGATCTCTGTTTTGCACTGCTCCTGCTTGCCAATGTACATCGGATTGGACAGTACGCGGGAGATGGTGGATTCAAACCAGCTGACCTCGCCGGAGGAATTTTTGCGTCCTTCCTTCAAAAGCGTGATCTTGATCTCTTTCAGGCCGCAGCCCTCCCGGTAGAGCTGGAAGATCCACCGCACGGTGTCAGCCTCGTCCTCATCAATGACAAAGGTAGGAACGGACTTGTCTCCTATCCTGCCCGCCTTGTCCTTGTCGTGTACACTGCGCACCCTTGTGTAGCCCAGTATTCGGCTCGTTCCGTAGAGTACACCGTTTTTGCGGGAGATGCACCACAAAAATACCACTTAAAAATACACAATGTAGAGAACGGGTTTAAGCTTGTATAGTGGTAACCCCTTTAATGTAGGGAACCTGTGTGCTTATTGTACCTGTGGGAACTATCAAAAGTAGGGAACTTGGGTAACTATGTACCCGCTGGGTTTGCTCTATGCAGGAACCTTGGAACTATGAGTACAGGGTTAAACCCTTATAGGATGTTAGCGCCGGGAGAAAATCGCCATTTTGAGCCGGGAGAAAACAGCCAATTTC
>CALDMA010000363.1 GCA_937915075.1 uncultured Oscillospiraceae bacterium | reverse complement strand
TGGCGAAAACCAGAAGCGTCATGACCACGGTGCAGACCGCGCAGATGTATTCTTCGATCTTGTCAAGCAGTTTCATGTACTCGCTCCTTTCTCACTTGGTTATGCCGAAGCAGCCGCAGGCGTACTCGCCGAATTGATCGATCATGCCGTTTTTCCAGTCGGAAATGGCCTCTGCAAAGGCGACGCTCTGCTCGTCTGTGAGATAGGTGATCGTCATGCCCTTTGCCTCAAAGTCTTTGAGCAGCTGCTCTTCTTCTGCCTCCAATGTATCGCGGCCCCACTCGCACGCCTCGCTTGCGCAGCTTTGCAGAAGCTCACGGGTCTGCGGCTCCAAGGCGTCCCAGATGAGGGTGTTGGCGATGAAGAGGTTGTTTTCGTAGGAGTAGTTCCACATGGTGAGATAGTCCTGGATCTCGGCCATTTTTGCACTGCTGGTAACGCTGACGCCGTTTTCCTGGCCGTCGATTGTGCCCTGCTGGATGGCGGTGAAGACCTCGCTCCAGTTCATCGAGGTGGGATCTGCGCCGAGCGTGCGGAAAAAGCCCATGTAGATTTCGCTGCCCGGTACGCGGATCTTGAGGTGTTTCAGGTCTTCGGGTTTTTCAATGGGATGCTTGGAGTTTGTGATCTGGCGTAAGCCGTTGTGAAACGAGCCGAGATATGTAAGACCCTTGGGCTCGAGCCGCTCGGCATAGTACGCGCCGCCCGTTTCGTCGATGACGGTTCTGGCCTCCTGATAGCTCGAAAAGCTCCACGGAAGCGTCGCGACGGGAAGCTGCTTGTCGATGACGGCCAAGGTGCATGTGGCGTAAGCCGCGAGATCGACAGAACCCATGGCGATCATCTCAATGCCCTTTGAGGCGTTGCCGCCTGCCAGTTGGTCGTTGGGGAAGACCACGACCGTGACATTGCCGCCGGAACGCTCGGCAACCAGATCCGCAAAATGGTTTGCCACGCGGCTGTCCATCTGGGTGTCCGTACCGTTGACGGCCATTGTCAGTTCGATTTTCTGGTATTCGCCCTCGCCGCGTTCTGCTCCGGTTTCGCTTCCCGCGCAGCCGGTCAGACTCAGAAGCAGAACAAGTACGAGTGCGAGCACCGCTTTTGTGTGTTTCATACTCTCCTCCTGTCTGTTGTTTTTTGCGTATGTCCTTTGTCTGACATAAGTATAAAAGACAATATTCAGCTTGTCAATACCAAAATTTGCTTTCTACCTTATTGCCAAAAAACATATACCGCTTTCGTTTATAATTACCGAAATTCCGTAAAAAACGCGTAAAAATACGTCCCTCATATTCTGTTTTGCAAACCGCGGGCAAAATGCAGCCGATGTCCCGATCGATTTCGTGTTAATTTTTCTTGACGAACAAAGAATTCTACCCTATATTAAACATATAAACTCATTCAATACTATGTTAGACAAAGGATGATAGACGATGGCAGAAGATCAGAGTTATCTGAAGAATCTCAAAACGGAATCTGTGGTGCAGAAGGTGATCAACTGCCTGACGGACGCAATGGTCGCCAAGCAGTTAAAGCCCGGCGACAAAATCCCGCCCGAGCCGGAGCTGGCCGCGAAATTTGGTGTGGCTCGCACGTCTGTCCGCGAGGCGACGAAAATTCTTACCTATCTCGGCGTGCTGGAATCCAAACGCGCGGAGGGCACGTTCGTCACGTCCGGCTTCAAAGACAGCCTTATTGACCCCATGGTCTACGGCGTGATCTTGAATCAGGACGACGATTTCAAGAGCCTCATGGAGCTGCGCGAGATGATCGAGGTCGGGATGCTGCGCCTTGCGATGTCCAAGCACACCGAAGAGGGGATGGTGCATCTGCGCGAAAAGCTCAACGCAATGGAAGCGCTTGAGGGAAAGCAGGGCGATATCATTGAGGCGTTTTTTGAGACCGACAACGAATTCCACGACGCGGTCTCTGCGCTCTGCTGTAACCCACAGGCCGATAAGATCAACCGCGTCGTCCGCGCCCTGACACATTCGGTCCGGCACGACACCGTCAAAGCCATGATCGGAACCGGCCGCATTGCCGAGCTCATCGACGCGCACCGGCAGATCTACGAGGTTCTGCGCGGCCGCAATCAGGAGCAGCTGGACGTCATCATCCGGAACACCTACTTCCTGAATCTACAGAAAACCACCACAACCTGAAAAAGCGAAATGGGGAGAGCCTACGCAGCAGCGCGGCGGGCTCTTCTTATTTTTCTGTCCGCCTCGTTTCTCGGATTTTGCGGAAGCGATCAGAATATAATATACGCATAGCGCATACTATGGTGTAGGCATCGTGGACGATTCGGCCGCAGATGGCATCAGCCAACAGCGGAGCGGACAGCTTCCCACGACTAAATTGGTACAATAACTCAGGGAAGCTCTGAATAAATCATCTGCGGCTGGACAACGGATATTTTGTCCCG
>CALDMA010000362.1 GCA_937915075.1 uncultured Oscillospiraceae bacterium | reverse complement strand
TGACACATCCGTGACATGATCTGTCCGCAGACAGATCCCATCCCCCCAAAGAGTTGCAATATTTCACACGATGGGTTATAATGCAGACAATATTTTCCGTGCAAGGAGGAAAACGCGATGAAAGCTAAGGTATACTTCTCCCGTGAGATCATGCCCGAGAAGGTCGTGGCGCTTTACCGCGCCGTGGGCCGCGAGCTGCCGGGCAGGGTCGCCGTAAAGCTGCACTCCGGCGAGCAGGGCAATCAGAACTTTTTGGGTCCCGACTTCTGGCGGCCGATGATCGAGGCCGTGCATGGCACGGTGGTCGAGTGCAACACCGCCTACGAGGGCGAGCGCAACACCACCGAGAAACACCGCCGCACGATGATCAAGCACGGCTGGAGCACGAACTTCAACGTGGATATTCTTGACGCCGAGGGTCCCGATCTGGAGCTTGCCGTTCCGAACGGCAGGAGCATTCAGAAGAACTTCGTTGGCAAGGACATTGCCAACTACGATTCCATGCTTGTCCTCTCCCACTTCAAGGGGCATCCGATGGGCGGCTTCGGCGGCGCGCTCAAGCAGCTCTCCATCGGCTGCGCGTCCTCCTACGGCAAGGCCTACATTCACGGCGCCGGCGAGCCCGAAAAGATCTGGACCGCCGACCACGACAGCTTCCTCGACGCGATGGCGGACGCCGCCTTGTCTGTGGTGGAATACTTCAGGGACAAGACCGTTTTCATCAACGTTATGAAGAATATGTCCGTGGACTGCGACTGCTGCGCTGTGGCCGAGGACCCGTGCATGGCGGACATCGGCATCCTCGCCTCGCTCGACCCCATCGCGGTCGATCAGGCCTGTCTCGATCTGGTCTACGCCTCCGACGATCCGGGCCGCGACCACCTCGTGGAGCGCATCGAGAGCCGCAACGGTGTCCGCACGGTCGAAGCCGCGGCGGCGCTGGGCTTCGGCACGCGGGAATACGAGCTTGTGGAGCTGTAACATAAAACACCATAAGGGAAAAGCACGGGGCTCCCCGTGCTTTTTCTTGTACATTATAATAGGTATGGGTCACAGGAACTTATCCAGCTCTTGCTCGACCTCAGGCAGCTTCTTCGGCGCGGGATGCTCGACGCGGTAACCGTCCTTGATGACCAGCGAGAGCGTGCGCAGGGCCGTGAGGTCCGCGAGCGGATCTTTCGGGCAGACGATCAGATCCGCCGCCTTGCCCGCCTCGACGGAGCCGGTCTCGCCGTCGATGCCGGCGAGCCGCGCGTTGAGCAGCGTCGCGGTGTGGAGCGTGAAGGCCGGCGTCACGCCGCAGTATTTCACGAAGTAGCACAGCTCGCGCCACATATCGTAGTGCGTGATATAGGGACAGCCGGTGTCCGTGCCGAGGCCGACCGGAATACCGTTCGTCAGGTTTTCCCGCGCCATGGCGATGATGCCGTCAAAGACGACCTTGCCGTTCTCCTGCTGCTCATAGGTCGCGTGGGAGACGCTGCGGTCAAAGAGCGCATAGGGCAGCGCGGGCGAAAGCGTCGCGACCTGGAACGCGCCCTTCTCCTTGTAGAGCGCGGTGATCGCCGCGTCGGGCTGCGCGCC
>CALDMA010000361.1 GCA_937915075.1 uncultured Oscillospiraceae bacterium | reverse complement strand
TTTCTTTTGCAGCAGAGAGGGAAAAAGGAAGCGAAGCCATGAAATGGCTTCGCTTCACCCTGCTTTGAGGTTATCCACGATGCAGAATGGCGTCGAGGTCCTGCTGCGGATTCGTGATGGGCTGGAGGTTATAGGTGTCCACAAGAGTTTTGATGACCGTCTCCGAAAGAAAGGCTGGCATGGTGGGGCCGAGACAGATATTTTTGATGCCCAGGGCGAGCAGTGTGAGCAGAATGCACACGGCCTTTTGCTCGTACCAAGTCAGCACGAGTGTGAGCGGCAGGTCGTTGACCGTGTAGCCGAAGGCGTCCGCGAGAGCGAGTGCAATTTGGACGGCGCTGTAGGCATCGTTGCATTGCCCGATATCGAGGATGCGCGGGATGCCGTTGATCTCGCCGAGGTCAAGGTCATTAAAGCGGAACTTGCCGCACGCGAGCGTGAGAACAAGAGTGTCCATCGGTGTGCGTTTGACGAACTCCGTGTAGTAATTGCGCCCTGGGTGCGCACCGTCGCAGCCGCCGACGAGAAAGATGTGCTTGATGGCGCCGCTTTTGATGGCCTCGATGATCTGTGGCGCCTGCGCGAGGACTGCCGCGTGGGCGAAGCCGGTGGTGAGCATATGACCGCCGTTGATGCCGCTCATGCTGCGGTCGGTCTCATAGCCGCCGAGGGCGAGCGACTGCTCGATGATGGGGGAGAAGTCCTTGCGGCCCTGCGCATCCTCCTCAATATGACGCAGCCCCTTGTAGCCGACGACCGAGGTGGTGTAGACGCGGTCGGCGTAGCTCTCACGCGGCGGCATGATGCAGTTGGTGGTGAAAAGAATGGGCGCGGGGAGAGCAGCGAACTCTTTCTGCTGATTCTGCCACGCCGTGCCGAAGTTGCCCGCGAGATGAGGATATTTGTTCAGACCTGGATAGCCGTGCGCGGGCAGCATCTCGCTGTGTGTATAGACGTTGATGCCCTTTCCGGCGGTCTGCTCGAGGAGCTGATGCAGGTCCTCAAGGTCGTGACCGGATACGACGATGAACGGTCCTTTCTGAATATCGGTGTGAACACGCGTGGGCACGGGATCGCCGAAGGACGAGGTGTTCGCGCGGTCGAGCAAGGCCATGCACTTGAAATTCACCTCGCCGAATTCGGTGATGAGCGCGAGCCATTCCGCGACGCTGTGCTCCCGCGCGAGCGCGGAAAGCCCCTTGTAGAACCACGCGCTCACCGTCTCGTCCTCGCAGCCGAGACGCATGGCATGGTGCGCGTAGGCGGCCATGCCCTTGAGTCCGAAGAGCAGCGTGGAGCGCAGCGATACCAGGTCGGTCTCACCGCGCCAGAGCCATGAAGGGTCCTCCTCACAGACATCTTCGCCGTGCTGGCACAGGGCGTGCTCCACGCGCGCGGTAAAGGCGCGGATGGCCTCGTCGTCAAAATTGACGTTTGTGAGCGTGGTGAAAAGCCCGTCGGCGAGCAGCTGCGTGACCTCACGCGGATGCTCGCTATTTTGTTCGCAGACCTCCGCGAGACGGATCAGGCGGCAGACAAGGATATCCTGCAAATGTGCCGTCGCGGGCTGCTTGCCGCATACGCCGGTGCGGACGCAGCCGCTGCCGCCGGCGGTCTGCTGGCATTGAAAGCAAAACATATCGGACATGGAAATACCTCCTTGATTTGGTAAGGATAGTATTTCCAGTTCCACAGGCAGTCATGCAAAAAGCAGGCGCAATCTCAAAAGGACCGCGTCTACCGCGATAAAAAACGGAAGTCTGACCGGATAAGGGCCGCAGGGCTTCCGCTTAAAAAATATCTGAGGGACGGCCCGCTGTAGAAGGCGTGCGGAACCATTCGCATTTTTGAAGTGGGTCATTTTATTTTCGGTAGACATTTCGACAGGATCTGTGCTATGCTGTGAGTACACGGCGCGCAGACGCCGGACAAAAGGAGACGGTGATGAAAAAGACCTTTGATCTCAGCGCCGCGGCGCTGCACCTGCTTGCAATGACGTTCATGCTGATGGACCATCTCTGGGCGACGCTGCTGCCCGCGCAGATGTGGCTGACGCACGTCGGGCGGCTGGCCTTTCCGATCTTCGCCTTTCTGGCGATGGAGGGCTATTTTCACACGCGCAGCTTCAAGCGCTATGCGCTGCGGATGCTGCTCTTTGCCGTGCTCTCCGAGGTGCCGTTCGACCTGATGTACGGCGGAACGGCGTTCTACCCCGTGCACCAGAACGTGATCTGGACGCTGCTCCTCGGCCTGCTCGGCATCCGGCTGATGGAGGCGGCGCGGGTGAAGGGAAGGCGGTGGCTTTACGTCCTGACCTGCGCGGCGGTCATTGTGCTGGGCTTTGCCCTCGGCACGCTCGGCATGGTGGACTACTACGGCGCGGGCGTGCTGACGGTGTTTGTATTCTACTTTTTCCGCGAGCGGAGGTGGTGGTGTCTGCTTGGGCAGCTTGCGGCGCTGTACTGGCTCAATGTGGCGGTGCTCAGCGGGCAGATGTATCCGGTCACGCTCTTTGGGCGTGAGATCGAGCTGTGCGAGCAGGGGCTCGCGCTGCTTGCCCTCGTGCCGATCTGGCTCTACCGCAGGCGGCAGGGGCACCACAGCAAGGTGTTCCAGTACGCCTGCTATGCGTTCTACCCCGCACATATGCTGGTGCTGGCCTTGCTTGCGATGATTCGATAAAATTGGAAAGCTCCCCCGGTGCGGCGCATAGAGTAGAGAAAACGCCGGACGGGGGGCTTTTTATGCGGAAAGAGGATGCGGTTCGGATGACCGCGGAGGAGATCGCGCGGTACAATGAGGCGCTGCTGCGTGTGCCGGGCGAGGCAGCGAAGCTCCGCGACCTGATGCGGCTGCGCACTGGTGATGTGCGCTGGGGCGTCAGCGTGCGGCGCACGAGTCTGCGCGCGCAGCCGACCGCGGTCCCGTGCCCTGCGCGGGTGGGGGACCGGTACGACGACGCGCTTCAGCGCACTGCGGTGCTGCCGAACGAGCCGATGGCGCTGCTCGGGGAGAGCGCGGACGGGCGCTTCTGCTATGCCGAGACTTCGTATTACGCGGGCTGGGCGCCGGCAGAGGACATCGGGCTGTGTGAGGACCTCGACGCATGGCGTGCGGCGCAGGAGGACGGTTTCCTGCGTGTGACCGGCAGCCGTGTCACGCTCTGCTGCGATCCCTATGAGCCGCGCGTCTCCGGCGCGGTGCTGCCGATGGGAACGCGCCTGCCGCTCGCCGCCCCGCCGGGGACGGTGCGCGCGCTGCGCGGGCGCGTGAGCTGCGATAACTACCTTGTTCGTCTGCCGGTGCGCCGCGCGGACGGATGGCTGGAATATCGCGAGGCGATGGTGCCGGTCAGCGCGGATGTGTGCGTGGGCGACCTGCCCTATACGCACGGGAACGTCGCCGCACAGGCGGCGAAAACGCGCGGCGAGGTGTATGGCTGGGGAGGGATGCTCGGCGGGCGGGACTGCTCTGCGTTGGTGGGGGACGTCTACCGCTGCTTTGGCTTCTGTCTGCCGCGCGACGCCGCGGGGCTGGCGCTGCTGCCCGGCGCGGAGGATGTGTCGGCGCTTTCCCCGGAGGAGAAGCGCGCGGCGCTTTGCACGCTGCCGGTCGGGACGCTCCTCTATTTCCCGGGACACGTCATGCTCAGCTGGGGCGTGGAGGGTGGCGAGCCGCGGTGTCTGAGTGCGGCGGGAAATTTCCTGCCACCGGGGAGCGCGGGCGGCGAGCCGCGCGCGGTGAACACCGTCGCGGTGACTCCGCTGACGGTGGTGCGGGCGAACGGCAAAATGTGGCTGGAGTCGCTCACCAAGATCATCCGCATCCCATGAAGAAACGAGAGACGGCGTGTGCTGTCTCTCGTTGTCGATTCAGCTCCATGGAAAGCGGTCCCACGGAAAGACGCATGGCGGCGCAGCCTCGAAGACGAGGGGCGTGTTCGTCTCGGGATGGAAAAAGGCGAGGCGGCAGCTCCACAGCGCCGTCGTGCAGCCGCGCTCGCGGCTGCCGTATTTGCCGTCGCCGAGCAGCGGATGGGCGCGCGAGGCGAACTGGCAGCGGATCTGGTGAAAGCGTCCCGTGTGCAGCGCGACGCGCACGAGGGCGGCGGGAGAACCGTTGAGTACGGCGGTTTGCAGTACACGATAGTCGAGCAGGGCTTCCTTGACGCCGCGGCGGAAAGAACTTACTGCAAAGGACTTTTGCTTTACAGAATCCTTGAAGAGCAAATCGCGCATTTTGCCCGCGTCGGGCGTGGGAATACCGGAGCAAACGGCAAAATACGACTTTTGCAGGGCTTTTTCCTGCACCTGACGGCTCAGCTCGGCGGCTGCCTTGGGCGTCCGCGCCCAGACCATCACGCCGCCGACGGCACGATCCAGGCGATGAACGCAGTGAAGTGAATCTACTTTACAATTCAGCTCCTCGGCAAGCAGAGCCGGCAGCTCGTGCTCGCACTCGACGCCGACCGGCTTGCGGCAGACGAGAAAGCTGCGCTCGGCGTGAAGAATGACGGACTCGTCCATCGCGCTCAAAAGCTGCGGAGGGGAGCGCTGCCGTCGTCCGCTTGCTTTTCGATGGCAAGGATCTCGGCGTGGTAGCTGTTCGTGTCGCTGACGCGGACGGTCACGGTGTCGCCGACCTTTCTGCCGAGGATCGCCTTGCCGACGGGAGACTCCTTGCTCACGAGACCCTTGAGGGCGTCGCAGCGCACGGTGGTCACGATCTGAAAGACCTTTTCCTTCCCCAACTCGACCATGCGGACCGTCACCCTGTCGTACAGCCCGACCTCGTCGGCGGAGGAATGATCCTCGATCACATGGGCCGAGGCGATCATGCGCTCTAAGTAGCGGATGCGGCTCTTGTTGCGGTTCTGCTCCTGCTTGGCCGCCTTGTACTCGTAGTTTTCGCTCAGGTCGCCGAAGGCGCGGGTGCGCTTGACCTCCTCGATCAGCTCCGGCATCAGACGGAGACGGCGGTCGTCCAGCTCCGCCTGCATTTTTTGAATATCCTGCGCGGTCAGCTCGTCGTTCATGGATAGCGCTTCCTTTCGCCTGCGTTTTTTGCGGTGCTCACGCATGAAGTTTTCTGCCCCTATTGTAGCGAAAATGCACGGCGGACGCAAGGGCCGCTCTGCAATTTTTTGCATAGAGAGGATAGAAAACTTCCGGTTGTAGAATGGTGGAAATTGTGATAAGCTATCCTCAAAATCAAAAAGGCAAAGGAGTTACTGTTATGAAGATCGCAATGCCGTATCAGGACGGCGTTTTGCTGGAGCATTTCGGCCGCGCCAAGGAGTTTATCATTTACAATGTTTCGGATCTCGATCCGGTCACGAGCGAGATCATCGCGCCCGAGGATCTGAGTCACGCGGCGGTCGCCCGCACGCTCAAGGAGCGCGGCGTGGACGTGATCCTCTGCGGCAGCATCGGCGAACACGCGCGGCAGGCCGTTGAGGGCGAGCACATGCTCGTCTTTTCCGGCATCACCGGCGCGGCGGACGATGTGCTCGAGCGCTTTTTGCAGGGGAGCCTGGAGGCTGCCGACGGCGATTTTGCCGCGGGGAGCGGCTGCGGCGGCTGCGGAGGAGGCTGTGCCTCCGGCGGGTGCGCCGGATGTTCCGGCTGCGGCGGCGGAGCCGAGCGCGAGCCGTATGTGGAAACGCGCACCTTTACCGATATCGTGACGCTCACAAACGAGAATTTCCAGACCGAAGTGCTCGACGATCCGGGCCTCATCCTCATTGACTTCTGGGCCGAGTGGTGCCAGCCCTGCCGGATGCTCGCGCCCGCCTTTGAGGAGCTCAACCGCGAGGAGCCGCAGGTCAAGTTCTGCCGTGTCAACGTCGACGAGCAGGGTGAGCTGGCGCAGATGTTCGGCATCGAGTCCATCCCGACGCTCGCCGTCGTGCAGGACCGCCACACGCTCACCGGCTCGGTCGGTCTGCGCAGCAAAGAAGAGATCAAGGCCATGCTCGATGGCTGCAAGTGAGGGAAGACGATGAAGATTCGCTACAACGAGGATGCGGAGGTCGTCGCGCGTCTGCGCGAGGCGCTGCTGAAAAAGGGACTTTACTGCCCCTGCCGGCTGCAGAAGATCGAGGATAACGTGTGTATGTGCCGCGAGTTCCGCGAGCAGATCGCCGACCCGGAGTTCGAGGGCTACTGCCATTGCCGACTTTACTATAAAGAGAAATAAAAGATAACACGAAAGCGGGTGTGATCGTCATGCCGCACAGATCGGCTGCGCAGATGTATCGCGCGGCACGCAAAAGCGACGCGCTGCTGACCGGCACGCCGCTGCCGACCCTTTTCTATTTTGCCCTGCCCATCATTCTGGGCAACATCTTCCAGCAGCTCTATAGTATTGTGGACGCCATCGTGGTGGGCAAGTTCCTCGGCGATCTGCCGCTTGCCGGCATCAGCGTCGCCGCGCCCATCGTGGACGTGGCGAACGCGCTGGTCATCGGCGGCACCATCGGCATCGGCGTGCTGTGCGCGCAGATGTGCGGCGCGGAGGACTGGACGCGGCTGCGCTGCATGAACGCGACCGCGCTGCTCGGCGGCGCGGCGCTGACGCTGGTCATTGCCGCGGTCGGTATCGTCTGCTCGGTGCCGCTCCTGCGCGCGCAGGGCACGGAGGAGGCCGTCTGCCGCGAGGCGGCGGTCTATCTGCAGCTGGTGTTCGCGGGGCTGATCTGCTGCTTCCTCTACAACTACTACGCCTCCATGCTGCGCTCGTGCGGCAACTCGCGCACGCCGTTCGTCATTCTGCTCGTCTCGTCCACGCTCCACGCGCTGCTCGACGTGCTGTTTGTCGGCGTGTTTGCCTGGGGCATCCGCGGCGTGGCGTGCTCTACGGTGTTGTGCCAGGCGTTTTCGGCGGCATGGTGCATCCTGTATGCCGAGCGGCGCTGCCCGCCGCTGACGCTCAAGCGCAGTGAGCTGCACTTTGAACGGAGGATGGGCGGCATGGTGCTCTCCTACGCCTGGGCGGCGGCGCTGCAGCAGGCGGTGGTGTGCATCGGGCGTCTGCTGGTGCAGGGTATGCTGACGCCGCTCGGCACGAACACGGTGACGGGCTACAATATGTCGCTGCGCACGGAGCAGTTTTTGTTCTGCTTCTCGCAAGGCATCAGTGCGGCGATGGTCGTCTGTCTGTCGCAGAACCTCGGCCACGGCGACCGGGCGCGCGTGCAGCGCTTCTACCGTGTCAGCGTGTGCGTGGAGGCCGCGCTGATCGCCGTGCTGGGTACGGTGTGCTTTTTGTTCCCGTCACAGATCGTCGGCCTTTTCTCGGACAACAGCGAGGTCATTGCCGCGGGCGCGCGCTACACGGGCACGATGGCATACCTGTATCTCTTTGCCTATATGGGCGAGGTCATTCAGGGCTTCTTCCGCGGACTCGGGCGGCTGCGGCTGACGATGGTGGCGTCGCTTTTGCAGGTGGTGCTGCGTGTGGTGCTGTCGTATTTCCTGATCCCGGTGTGGGGAATGTACGGCATCTGCGTGGCTGTCGCGAGCGGCTGGGTGCTGCTGGTGCTCATCGAGGGCAGCTACAGCGTCAAGACGGCGCGGGCTTTGACCGCGGAAAAAAGAGAAGAATGAAAATAAGACGGCTCGGTGATGGGGCGGTGACTTAGGAAAACATTGAAGCAAGGAACGGTATAGCTTAACGGCTATGCCGTTCTTTGCTCTTTTTTACTTGTGTTGCGGGCATTTTTGATTGCCCGCGTGAAGTCAAATGCACCGATGAAGTTATAGACGATGGTGATTTCCCGCGTTCTGGATTTCTTGTCAACATGGGAAACTTCAATCCTGTCAATGAAAGCACGGAGAACAGCCGCGTCAAGCTCCTGCAAATCCGTGTACTTCTTC
>CALDMA010000360.1 GCA_937915075.1 uncultured Oscillospiraceae bacterium | reverse complement strand
ACGGGTACTACTGCAAGGAATCAGAGAGTGGCGCGGTGTGGTACTACGTCAAGACCCAGAGCGGGAAGACGGGGTACGCGAGCGCGCAGTATCTCAAAAAGTGACCCGAAAGAGGGTGGACTATGGGAAAACTGGCGAATCTGTCCGACATCGGGCAGTACAAAAAGCAGACAACGGCCTTCCGGGGATTAAACCGCACGGAGGGCGCGCAGGACGGAGAGTTTACCGACATGGAAAACCTCGCCTGCTTTCACTATCCGGTCATGGGGACGCGCAAGGGGCGCGTCCCCCTTGCTTCATATGACGGCCTGTCGGACATCTTCGAGTGGGACGGACATCAGGTCATTGCAGCAGGAAGCGTGCTTTACTACGACGGGACAGTGCTGTGCAACGTAGCTCCGGGGCAGAAGCAGTTCGCCGTCGTCAACACAAAGCTCGTTGTGTGGCCGGACGGGATCATGATCGACCTGACGAACGGCACGTATCAGGCGATGAGCGGCAAGATCGAGACGGCGGCGGGGACGGCGGTGCTCAGCGGGGACACGCTGACGGCGGCGACGGTGCCGACGATCCGCGAAAATGTAGCCTTGCAGCCGAGTGTGAGCGGCTCTGTCCTTGAATGGTGTCCGCTCGTTTACACCTACGGAACGGACCGGTCGGCCATCGGATGGACGGCGGAGGGCGGCTGGACGCTGCCGGAGCCGACGGCAAAGGGCATGACGTGGGCAGGAGACGGAAGCAACAGCGGCGGCGTGAAGTATCCGCAGAGCGCGGCCGGGGACATTATCATCCCGATCCTGTCCGGCTCGCCGACCGGGTACGCTGCATTTGCGGCAGCGATCGGCTCATGGACGAGCGGGGGCGGACTGACGCTGCCCGACGCGAGCCGGTACAACACGGCCGGGTATTACTGCGTCATCCGCGGATACGAGGGCGAGATCAGCATTTACGCGGGGTCAAAAAGCTGGCTCGTCGCTGACGTGTACAAGGTCGGCGTGGAGAACGTGCTGTTCTCGGCCCGGTTCGATGTCGGCGACCGGGTGACGATCTCGGGGACGCTGGGCGGGATCAACGACCGGGAGAAGATCAAGATCACGGCGATTGACGACAGCAAAAACCAGATCACGCTGGAGAGCGCGGCGTTCACGGAGTGCTTCGGCACGCTGACGCTGACGAGCGACATTTCCGTTTCGAACTGGGCTGCGGTGCGCATCCCGACGGACACGAGCGTATATCTGGACGCGAATCTTGGCGAGGTACAGCTCAAGGCGGGCGACATCGTGCGGGCGTCGGCCAGCCAGAACGGGACGCTTGCTGTCATCCGGGACGGGGCGGTCATCGCCTCCGGCACATATGGAACGCAGTCAAGCGACTACTCGGGCAAGCGGCTCGGGCAGCTGACGGCGTACACGGGCGAATTAACGAGCCTGACAATTGAACGCGAGATCCCTGCACTCGACTTCATCTGCGCACGCGGGAACCGGCTCTACGGCGTTTCCAACGCGACGACGAACCGCATCTGGAACAGCGAGACGGAAAGCTACGACACGTTTACGTCGCGCTGCCTGTATGTTTCGGCGCTGGGGCTTCCGAGCCGGTTCTGGGACTTTGGCGGGACGGACGCGGACAGCTATCAGGTGGCAGTCGGGTCGAACGGCGACTTTACCGGCATCTGCGAGTTCGGAGACTACACGCTCTGCTGGAAGGAGCATGAGCTCGTGCAGCTCTACGGCGACTATCCGTCGAACTTCGGGTACAACACTATGCACATTACAGGCGTGCAGAAGGGCTCGCACCGAAGTCAGAAGATCATCAACGACGTGCTCTACTATAAGGGCATCGACGGGGTGTATGCTTACGCGCTGTCGTCTCCGAGCCTTATTTCGTACAATCTCGGGTACCGGCGGTACACGGAGGCGACGGCCGGGGCGGACGACGTCCACTATCACATTTCCATGAAGGACGAGGACGGGACGTTCGATTACTACACCTACGACACGGTCCACGGGCTTTGGATGCGGGAGGACGCGAGCGAGGTCAAGGCGTTTTCTCTACAGGGGCAGACACTGTTCGGGGCCATCAACGACACGCTCTATGCGCTCGAATCGGAGAGCGCGACGGTAAACGGGGAAACCCGGAACGCGGAGGCATTTTCGTGGTACGCGGTGTTCCCGGCCTGCACGGAGTCCGTTTTGGAGCGGAAGGAATACAAGTGGATCCGGCTGCGCGTGAAGCTCGGAGCCGGGGCGACGCTCAAAGCGGAAACGAGCATGGACGGGCAGACGTACCAGACGGTCTGCACGGCGAGCGGAGAGGGCTTTAAGACCATCAGTATTCCGCTCCCCATCAACCGCGTTGACCGCATGACCGTCCGAATTTCCGGCACAGGGGCGGCGCAGCTGCATGAAATGGTGCGGGAGTACGTTGAAGGGAGTGCATGGACGTGAAATTCGGAAGAGAACTCAAGCCGATCAAGGATCTAAGCGACCGGGCGGCGATCAGCGCCATCGCAGAGCAGATCATCTATTTGCAGCGGGAGCTCGAGCGCATTTTGACGCAGATGCAGAAGAAGGGGTGACGCCAATGGCGACGAAGTACACCTATGACAAGAACAAGGATTATCAGGCGATGATCAATCAGGCCGTCGACTCGGGAGACTTCCGGTCGGCGGCTCTTTACGAGCAGCAGAGAAACCAGAAGATCGACGACATGAACGCGGCCAGGACGAACGCAAAAGGCCATCAGAAAACCGACCTCTACTCGCAGTATCTCAACGGCGGGACGAACACGGCGCAGGGGTATCTCTCGGAAATGGCGAGCTCACGGAAGCCGGCCGACAGCGAGAACTACAACAAGTGGCAGCAGGCACTCGAGAAGTACCAGAACGCGAAGTTCGAATACGACTTTGACGCCGACCCGCAGAAGCAGACGTATGAGAAGAACGCACAGAAGAACTACGAGGACACGCTGGCGCAGACGTCGGCGAGAACCGGCGGGCTGGCGTCGAGCTATGCCGGGCAGGCGAGCCAACAGGCGTATCAGGACACGATGACGCAGGCGTATCAAATCCTCTACAATCTCGCGCGGGATGACTTCAACAACGAGCAGCAGCGGACGCTCAACACGGCGAACCAGTATTGGAATGCATACCAGAACGACCTCGACCTGTCCAATACGGACTGGGAGAGAATGTACAGCCTCTACGGCCTCGTGAACGACCAGGAGACGGCGAAGACGGCAGCGGACAAGGAAGCTGCCGAGGCGGAGAAGGAATCCGCGCTCATGGCGGCATACGGCGGCGATTACTCCCGGTTTGCAAAGGCCTACGGCATCACGGAAGCGCAGGCACGGGCGTATCTCGCGGCGGCAAACGGAGTCGGGACGACCGGAAGCTCCGGCGGCAGAAGCTCGGGCGGGTCCGGGAGTTCAAAGTCGAGCGGGTCGGACTCCGACCTCGGAATCGTGGACACGATGCTCTCGTTCGGCAACGACACGAAAGCATACGAATACCTCGTTAAGCTCGGATACACGAATGGAATCACGGAAAATCTCTGGAACCTGTATCAGAACTCGAAGAGCAGCCAGAGCACGCAGACGCAGAGCAAAAAGCCGTCGAACCAGATCACGCTCCCTGACACGGGCTATTCCGTCAGCTACGCTGAGGCGCTTCGGCTTGTCGAGGCTGGAGACTACGTCGTGACCGGCTACGACGCAAACGGGAATCCGCGGCTTGCGGTATCGGCGAAGAAGGGCAAGCAGATCACGGGCTA
Source organism: uncultured Oscillospiraceae bacterium (assembly GCA_937915075.1). Taxonomy (GTDB): domain Bacteria; phylum Bacillota; class Clostridia; order Oscillospirales; family Oscillospiraceae; genus Hominicoprocola. The sequence goes on along the minus strand of CALDMA010000360.1, from coordinate 2,607 downwards.
TGTAAAGTGAGGTGTGCATATGGCACTGAAAAACGCAGACGCTGCCGCAAAAAAGCGGCTTGACGAAATGGCACGAAATGCCGCCGGAGCGAATACCTCCGGCAGCAAAAAGGCGGCCGTCGACGCAAAATTCGGCGGCGGAGACACGAGCGAGCGCAGCGCATACAACCGGCTTTATCAGTTGGCGCAGCGGTCCGTGCAGGAGCAGGCCCAGCTTAAAGCGCAGCCAGAGAGCGCACAGCAGCGGAAACAGCCGACCGCTTCGATGCGGCAGGGCACAAAGCAGGCGAGTACAGCCGAGTCGCGTCTTTCGCAGCGGAGATTCGACGCGACGTCGTTTCAGTCTACCAAGCTCCGTGACGAGGCGGTCAAAGCGGAGCAGCGGGCGAACGACGACACGCTCGACCGGAAGATAGAGCTGACGCAGGAACGCTTGCAGACGACGCTCCCGAAAAAAGAGACTCCGGCCGGTTTGATCGACAACCCAGAATATCAGGCGCTTTACGACGCGCTGAGCGGCTACCAGAGCCAGAAAACGGCGGCAGAGCAGGAAGCGAAGGACGCGGCGGATGCGTACAACACCGCAAGCGGGTTGGACGCAAAGAAAATCGCGGGGCTCCGCGTCGCGCCGTACTTCCGGGAAGGGACGAATATCTCGGACGCGGCTGGGCTTCTGGACGAATATCTGACGTATCAGGACGCCATGCAGAACGGCGTGGCCGGAGCTGGCGACGGGTGGAAGACGGCGCGGGCTGCGCTCATCGGGGCCGGGCTCAGCGAAGACAGCATTGACGAAGTTGCGGACATCTGGCGCAGGGCGAGCAACAGCGAGGCGGCGGCGCTGTCGAACCAGAGCTGGGCGGAAGCGACGCGGGAGCACCCAATCCTCGCAAGCGCAATTTCTGTGCCCCTGAACATCACAAGCGGACTGGGCTACCTCGATCTTGCGACGCAGAAGATGGGCAGCCCGGACAAGACAATCGACTTCAACACCGGCACGATGCGCGCGGCGGGTGCTGGCTCCACGATCCGCGAGACGGCAACAGAGAACATGAACGGGCTGGAATCGTTTCTCTACCAAACAGGGATGAGCATGGCCGACTCGACTGCGGTCGCTGCGCTCTCTCAGCTCGGCGTACCCGGCGCGAGTGTTCTGCTCTCCGGCTCGGCGGCGACGAGCGCGGCCAAAGAAGCAAAAGAACGCGGCGGCACGGACGCGCAGGCGCTCGGCTACGGCCTCGCGGCAGGCATTGCTGAGGGGCTTTTCGAGACGGTTTCTCTCGAAATGCTGACGAAAAATGCCATCGGGCGACTTGGCCGTCAGGCGGCGGAGCAGTCCGGAGCTCAGAGGATTCTGACGCTTCTGAAATCGGCCGGTATTCAGGCGGCGACGGAGGGCTCGGAAGAAGTCTTTACTACGATCGCAAACACGATCTCTGATGCGGTCGTCATGGGCGACAAGTCCGAGTATGCGCAGAACAAGCAGCAGTATATGGACGCGGGCATGAGCGAGGACGAGGCAAAGAAAAAGGCGGCCGAAGACTGGCTGACCGGCATCCTCGGCGACTTCCTCGGCGGCGCGCTCTCCGGCGGCATCATGGGCGGCGCGGCGTCCGCACTCTCGGCCAATACAGAGTATACATTTGACGACGAAACGCCCGAACTCAACCCGGACGTCCAACAGGAAACTCCGCAGGACATTCTGGAACGCGTCGCGCTGGAATCCGTACAGGAACAGCAGCAGGCGTCTCCTGAGAACACGCAGCGCGTCATGGAGCAGATGAGTGAAACGCCGCAGCAGGCCATGGATCGGCTGGCGGCGGAAGCGGTTGCGCCGAGGACGGAACCGGCGTATAATGGAACCAACAACAACGAAACGGAGGTTGGCAGCAATGGCAGAGAAGACCTATATCTACGCGGAAGCGGCGAACGGAATGACCGTCAGAATCCCGGAGGACAAGTATCCGCAGTGGAAGAAGACGCAGGACGAGATCAGAGCGGGGACGTACAAACGCGACCCGCAGATGGTGGAGCAGCTTCGCTCACTTATGGCGAAAAAATAAGCACAAGGGCGCTCGGGATCGCGAACGGCTCGACAACGACGACGCTTCGGCGCGTGGCCTCCGGCGAAACGGACTCGACGCGCGGCGCGAAGGCGTTTGCCGAGCAGTACGGCGCGAAGCTCGTCCTGTTCGGCGGCGGGAACCTTCGCGTGAAGGGGTCGAACGGCGCGTATATCGAGGCACGCGGGATGATCTCCGGCGACACGATCTACTGCCGGGCGGACCATGCGAGATTTACGTCGGAGCAGCTGGTGCTTCACGAGATCGGGCACAAGTGGGTCAAGGACGGAGACGTCAATGTTGACGCTGTCCGGGCGAAGCTGAACGACGTGTATTCGTCGGAAGAGCTTGACCGGCTTTCCGGAATGTACATCGACGCATACGGCAGCACGGGGCTGACCGTGGATGAGGTCTGGGAAGAGGTCATGTGCGACGCCGTCGGGTACATGAACGAGTTTCAGGGCTTCAAGCAGGAGGCTGAGGCCGAGGAGTTCCTGTTCCAGACGCGCAGAGCGGCGTGGGGCGTCAGGGAAGAGACGCAGGC
>CALDMA010000359.1 GCA_937915075.1 uncultured Oscillospiraceae bacterium | reverse complement strand
CCGTGAAGGAGAGAACGGGGATAACGGCAATGAGCCGGTCAAAAGCATAAAAACTGCTTATGGCAAACGATTAAGAAACGGTATTATGCAAAGAAGTACGGCACTGCTACAATATAGACAGAGAATACGTGGCATCTATTCTTATGTTTATTAAGATGAAAGAGAGGAAAAACATGAAGGTCGATTTAGAAAAATGTATTGGCTGCAAGAAATGCATACCGTTTTGCCCGCAGGGAGCGATCCATGTGGAGGACAAAAAGGCGTTCATTGATCAAGAGGAGTGCGTAGAGTGCGGTATCTGCGTGCGTCAGATCGAATGTCCCCGCAAGGCCTTTTATGAGCCGGAGGAGGTCCGTCAGTGGCCCCGCTCGGTGCGCAAGGTCTTTGGGGACCCGACGGAAAAGCACGAAAGCACGGGCGTCCGTGGCCGCGGAACGGAGGAGGTCAAAACCAACGATGTGACCGGCCGCGTCAAGCGCGGTGAGGTCGGCTTTGCGCTGGAATTCGGTCGACCGTCCATCGGCTGCCGCGTGAAGGACGGGGAGGTCGTGACGATCCCGCTGGCAAAAATGGGGATCGAGTTTGAGCCGTGCAATCCGCTCACCTCTCTGCTTGATACGGAGACCGGCATCGTTCACGATGATGTGAGGAACGAGAAGATCCTCTCCGCCATTGTGGAGTTCACGATCCCCGAGGAGCGGTTCACGGAGGTCGCGGCGACGGTCTATGACGCGGCGCAGCACTGCAAGGGCACGGTATTTTCCTGGGGTCTGGTCGTCCGGTATGCTGAGGATGGTACGATCCCTGTGACAAAGATCCTTGACAAAATGGGGATCAAGTATCCCAAGAATGCAAAGGTAAACGTCGGCCTTGGCCGCCCGCTGACAAACGCATAAGGAGGAACCGATATGTCTCATACATTACATAGATTTGGCCCGGAAGAGACCTTCCAGAATGACTTCCCGTTCATCTCCCGACCGGCCATGAAATTCAATGACAAGGGCGCGGCGCCCAAGATGCGCCGGGTCATGGAGATCTGCCTGGATGAAGGCCCCGTAAACTGGGGCTCGCTGACGACAAAGCAGAATCTGACGCTCGGGTTTGACCGCGAGGAGCTGCTCAACAAGACAGAGGACAACTCTCCGGCCATGGGCTGCTTTGACGATCGGCAGAAGGTCGTCAATGTGCTCAAAAAGCTCAAGGAGGAGGATCTCGGGATGTCGGTGGTCGTTACCGGCCTGCGTGACAAGGTGGAGGATATCTGCCATGAGGTCGGCCTGACGCCGCATTCGGCGGATCTGGCACTCGGCATCTTCGGCGACACCTCCCGCCTGCCTGATGATGAAACGATGTGCTACACGACCATGTGCGGCCACGCCATGATCTCGGCCGGCCTTGTCAAGCAGATCCGGAAGGCGGTCGTTGAAGGACGCATGGAGCCGGAGAAGGCCGCGAAAATCCTGGCCAAGCCCTGCTACTGCGGCATCTTCAACATCACCCGTGCGGAAAACCTGCTGGAGGCGGAAAAGGAACGGGAAAAGGGAGAATAAAGCCGTCCTTATTATATTTGAGAGCGGGAATAATGTCAACCGCGCTGCCGTGCTTTTCGCGGCAGCGCGTGCTTTGACAGGCCCATCGTTTAGGCCGGATTTTGAGGCGGATGAGAGAAAGGATAAGCAATGGTAATTGATCGTGAAAAATGTGTGGGCTGTGGGATATGCACCCTTTACTGCCCCGCCGACGCGATCCGCGTCGCTGTGGACGAAAACGGGAAAAGGAAGGCGTCGATCGATCAGGAGAGATGCCTGGAATGTGGGACGTGCATCCGGAAACGTGTGGTGAAATGCCCGAGAGATGCCATTTATGAGCTGCCGAAAGAGGAACGCTCGGTTGGACGCCAGATGAGGCGCTTCTTCTCGGACCCCTCTACAACGCATCCGTTGACCGGTGTGCCGGGGCGCGGCACGGAGGAGGTCAAGACCAACGATGTGACCGGCCGCGTCTGCCGCGGAGAGCTTGGCCTGTGCCTGGAAATGGGACGGCCCGTAGTGGGAACGTCTGTGCGTGAGATCGAGAAGGCAACGATGCGGCTGGCGCAGTGCGGCATTGAGATCGAACCGTGCAACCCGCTCAGCGACCTGCTTGAGGATCGAAAGACCGGCAAATTCAAAGAAGAGTATCTGGAGGAACGGTTTGTCAGTGCGATCATCGAGTTCTGCATTCCCTTTGAGCGAGGAGCGGAAATGCTGAAAGTGTGCCAGGAGATCGCGGACCGGACAGAGACCGTCTTTTCCATGGACATGATCTGCTGTTATAATGAGGACGGGACCAATCCGGCGGTCAAGCTGTGCGAGGAGCTCGGAGTCACCGTGCGTCCCAATGCCAAAGTGAATATCGGCATCGGACGTCCTTACAAAATCGAAAGAGAGAGGTGCTGATATGTCTCATTCACTGCATCGGCGCGGGAGCATGGAATCGCTTCGGCACGACTATCTGCTGCTGGTCACGGCGGCGTCCGGCATCAACAGTGCCAACAGTAAGGAAAAGCTGCGGCGCGTGCTGGACCTTGTATGGGAGATCGGCCCGATCAATACCGGCTCAAATGAGGTGGGAACGATCCTGTCCGGCGTGAGTGTGGAGGAGATCAAGGCCGGGTTCACGGAGGTGCCGCGCGTGCGCTGTGTGTTCGACAGCGAGGAAAAAATGCGGGAGATCATCGGGCGCCTCATTGAGATGGATCTGGGGATCTCGGTCACCGTATCCGGGCCGCGCGCAGAGGTGGAAAAAATGTGCCGGGACTTCGGCATCAAGCCGCATTCGGCAAACTTCTCGCTGGACATCTGGGGCCGGCGGGAAAAGCTGCCCCCGGAGGAGATTTTGGAGTTTATCACCATGTGCGGCCACGGCATGATCTCCAAGGCGTTGGTGGTCGATACCATCGAGCGGGTCAAAGCGGGAAAGATGACGCCCGAAGAGGGCGCAGTCCGCATGGGAAGCCCTTGCGTGTGCGGCTTTTTTAATCCCACCCGCGCGATCATGGCGCTCGAAAAATATGTGCCGAAGGAAGAAAGCTGAATAGAGGAGTGTGCATCGCGCCTCGGTATGCGTGAAGCGTACCGGGGCGTGCCGAAAAGGGGAGGAAAGGCGGGTGAGATCGTGCAGATTATAATGACGGTCGCGTTGGCGACAGCGGGGGGACTATGTGCCCGGAAAATTGGGATTCCAGGGGGTATGCTCGTCGGTGCGCTGTTGGCGGTCACAGGATTCAATATGCTGACCGGACAGGCGTTCCTTTGGCCGCAGACAAGAATCCTTGCGCAGGTGCTTACGGGGGCTTATATCGGCGGAATGATCTGTATGGAGGACCTGCGGCGGATCCCCAAGATCGTTGGCCCGTATCTGATGATCATAGGATGCTTTGCTGTTGTCAATATGGTGACGGCGTTCTCCATTTTTTACCTCACGGATCTCGATCTTGTGACCTGCCTTTTCTGCGCTATGCCGGGCGGTATTACAGATGCTCCGCTCATTGCCATGGATATGGGGGCGGATGTCGTTTCGGTCACGGCGATGCAGCTTGTCCGGCTATTGTTTGGCATGGGCTGTCTGCCGACGATTATTATGTGGATCGGCCGAAAGCGGCATAAGGCAGACACGACAGCGGCGATTGGGCCGGTGCAGAAAAATCAGGCCTCCCTCTGCCGCTTTTTACCGGTGCTGGCCGCTGCGTTGACAGCCGGACTGATCGGCCGTCGGACAGGGATCCCTGCCGGAACGATGACCTTTTCGCTTATGGCGACGGCGCTGCTTAAGCTGACAAAAGACGTTCCGCCGATGCCGCCGTGGCTGCGTAAGGCGGCACAGGTCATCACAGGCTGTTGCATTGGCTCACTGATCACGATTGAACAGGTGATCGCCATGAAGCAAATGCTCCTTCCGGCAGTCATCCTATGCCTGAATTATCTGTTGTGCTGCGTCGGCGGCGGAATGCTGCTTCGGCGTGTATTTGGGTTGGACCGCTGCATTGCTATGCTGGCGCTATCACCGGCGGGAGCAACGGAGATGACATTGATCGCGGCGGATCTCGGAATCGAGGACGTTGATTTGGTCGTACTGCAGATTTGCCGCTTGGTTGGTGTTTTGATGCTCTTTCCACAACTGTTTGCTCTGCTGCTCAGATTTTCGGGGCGAACCTAACTGTGCCGCGGAATCTTTTAGAAATTGAGCGTAGAAAAATTCAGAATCGCAAAATAGTTTTCGATTTTGGCGCTGCCGCGCCACGAGATAGAAAATCGGAAGGCCGCAGGCAAGGTTGCCTGCGGTCTTCCGATTTCAGTCGATGGTTCCCTTTGCGCGGTCTGGATTCACGCGCCCCTGCGCACCTTGGCGGCGACGAAGGTGAAGGCGGGAATGACGATCACAGGGATCGCCGTCCAGCCGACGATGGAGGTGCCCTGCTGCAGCATGGCCTGGAAGCCCAGCGCCGCGCCGACGGCGGCAATGCCGAGCAGAATGGCGGTGATGACAAAGCGACGCAGCTGCTTGTTCGGGATGAATTGGAACAGCCCGTCGAAGCGGACGTTGCCCGCGTGCGCGAGTCCCGCCGCGCTCGTCAGCACGGCGAGCGTCATCAGAATGACGTAGAGCCATTGCAGCCACTTCATGCCGAGCCGGTTCAGCACTGCCATGACCGGCAGCGTCTCGGCGCAGACGTCAAAGACGTTCGTGTAGCTGAAGAGCGTGAAGATCAGGCATACCATCAGCACGATGGTGATGACGTAGCCGGAGAGGATGGCCTTGCGCGCCTCCTTCTTATCCTTGAGCACGTCGGAGACGGACATGACGTTGAACACGATGGTGGACTGGAAGCAGCCGTACTGCATTGCGCCGAGGATGGCGTGGAGGAAGCTTGTGTCCTTGGCGTTGGCGGCGGAATTGGCGAACGCGCCGGTCACATCGCAGTCGCCGCGAGTGAGCGCCAGCACGGTGATGAGCAGCACCACGCCCACGATGGCGTACATCATGTAGCCCGAGGATTTCGCCAGCAGCTTGGAGCCATACAGGCACAGCGCGGCGGAGACGAGGATGGTGACGATGGCGGTCGTCCAGTAATTGACGCCGAGGAAGCCCTGCAGCAGCTTGCCCTCGCCGGAGAAAGCGAGGCCGCCCGCGCACATCATCGTCATGAGGAAGCAGACGTCATAGAGCACGGCGACGACTCCGCCGAGCTTCTCGCCGTAGCACGAGCGGGCAAAGGGGCGGTAGCCCGGCGTGCCGTGCTCGCGCGCGTATTCGAGCATATAGTACATCACGCCGCCCGTGACGAACATGGCGAGCAGCGGCGTGACGAGCCCGACCCAGCCGTACTTCACATACCAGCGCACGCTGAACGCACCGGTGGCGAAGCCGGGGCCGAAGTGACTGCCGATCCATACGGCGGCGACGCCCAAAAAGGCGGGGACTGCGGTTTTCTTCTTTTCCATGTGTGTTCTCCCTTTCTGTAATGCTCCGGCGCTCACTCCGCGTCGAACGACATGCGGGCGGCGACGGCGTCCTTCAGGCCATGCGCCAGCGCGACGTGCCTGGGGTGGTTCAGATAATCGCCGAGCTGCTCGGGCGCGTCGATGCGCATGACCATCATGATGTCCGCGTTGGAATCGCGCACGGTGACGCAGCGGCTGACCCTGGCGTCGTGCAGAAAGGGCAGCTCAGCCTCCAGCGCGGCATAGACCGCCTGACACTGCGCGAGGATCGCGGCGGCGTCCGCGCCCTCCTTCAGCTTGAGCAAATTGTAATGGACCATTTTCTCACCCTCCGTTTTATGATGCTTTAACATAGCGCAAAACGGGCGCTTTGTCAAGTAAAAGTGATAGCGATGCAAAGTGAAAAAGTGATTTTGGCGAAATGCATGGAATCGCGAGAAATGTCACACGAAATTTATCATTTTCGCACGGAGAAAAGGTTCCTTTTTCCGCGTGGGCGTACTAAGATATCGCTGTGAAGTGCAAAAGGGGGCTATGCCCCTTTTCAGTCTCTCGGAAAAGCCCTGCTCCGGTTGGACTTTTCCGACAGACTGAGAGGCTCATCCGCTTTGGCAGATGAGCCTCTTTGTATCTCGCGGCGATTCAGCTCCTGCTGAGCTGCGCGGCAAATTCGTGGGCGCGCCGGGCGATGCCGGGCAGACGGATCAGGCTGCCGCGCTCGTTCGCGGTCTCCAGCAGGCAGAAGTGCGGCGGCAGGAAGAAGGACTTGTTCATATTCAGGGCCGAGATCAGCTGCCGCGCCAGCAGGTCGCCGCCGGAATAGCCGGAGACGATCAGACCGAACAGCCGCTTGTCATAAAAGCGCTGCTGACGGAACAGCGCGGTCAGCCGGTTTACGCAGGCGGTCAGATTCGCCGAGAGCGCGTCGTTGTAATTGGCGCAGAGCATCACGAGCGCATCGCAGCGGCGCACCGCCGGATAGACCTCCTCGACCATCGGACCGCCGTAGAAGCAGCTGCCCTGCTCGCCGAAGTGCAGGCAGGCGGTGTAGCTGCACCCGTTGCAGTCCGGGACGCTTCCGTTGCGCAGACCGATCTCCTCGACCTCGATCGTCTCGGGCAGCTCCTCGCGCACCAGCTCCCAGAAGGCAAGCGTGTTGGAGGTGCTGCGCTGCGAGGCGTGCAGGGCGAGCACATGGCGGATGGGGGGAGGCTCCTGCCAGCCGTCCAGCCGCCCGATCAGCTCGGCCGCCGCGGCGCGGAACGCGGTCCGCTCGTCCACGCCGCCGATCTGCGCCTGCACGCGGAAATTGCGCATGGAGCCGGTCGCCTCCACCAACGGACGCCCCAGAAAGGCGCAGCCCGCCTGGTTGGCCGCGAACACCATATCGCGCGCGACGTCCTTGGTGTAAAACTCCCCGACGCCGGTCACGACAACGCCCGCCACACAGCCCGCGAGCAGGCTGCTGTCCCGCCGGAGCCGGGAAAGCATCCGGTAATAGGCTTCGTTGCAGCCGCCCTCGTCGAGCGCAACGGCGAAAAGCAGGCGGCGGCCCCGCAGACCGGCCATTCCGTCCTCGGGGTCGACAAAGCCGCTTCCCTCCGGGAGGACCGTCTCCAGCATCGCGCGCAGCGGCGCGCTGTATTCATTTTTCGGCAAAAGAACGGTCAATGCCATGACTCGCCCTCCCTTTCAGTCAATCGCGCGCAGCTTTTGCTCCGTTTCCCGCAGCCGCGCCATCAGCGCGTCCGGCAGCGCAAGGCGCTCCAGCTCCGTGCCGGCGGACGTTGCCCGGTTGCGCGCTCCCATAAAGATGCCGCCGAGATAGGTCGACGAGCAATGCCACTCCCCGCGCAGGCACAGCAGCAGGCTCAGCGCGCCCGATGAGAGCGCGGGGGCAACATACGGCTTAAAGCCGAGCCGCCGCATTTCAAGATTTGCGTGCGCCGCCTTATCCGTCAGCTCACGCGATATGGCGTCGTCGTAGTGGGAAATGGAGTTGGCGATCACCAGATCCTCGCCGTGCGGACCGAAGCTGCGCCCGTCCGTAAGAAAATCGGCAAAGCGGCGCTCCTTCTTCGCGTAATAGGCGGCGCGGGCGTTCATCACGCCGAGACCGAAGCCGCGTACCTGCTGCGGGAAAAGGCCCATTCCGTCAAGCCTGCCGTCTTCGCCGCGATTGCTCTCAAGCAGCACCGTGCGGCACAGCGGGTCTACAGGGTCACTGACCACGCAGAAAAGCCCCTTGTAGCGCGCTTCGCGCGCTTTTTTCGCGTACAGCGCCGCCAGCTCGCGGTTGAGCCGATACTGAGCCATGCGCACGTCGCCGTCTTTGACGGCCGTATCCGGCACGAAGCGCGACGCGCAGAACAAAAACACGTCGCCGTTAAACAGCTTCTCCGGGGGGATGATCTCCACGGGCGGCATCGTGTCGTAGGGGGAGGGCAGGCTGATCTGGTTCAGCTCAAATTCCCAGCGCTCGGCCACGTTCTCCCGCAGGTCGCAGATGCCGATGGACGAGATCACGTCTCCGCCGAGCAGGCGCAGCCCCATGAGCAGCGTGCTGCCGACGTCGCCGAGCGCCAGCAGGTTGACGCGGTATTTTGCCGGCGGCGCGGGAAGCGTCAAAAGCTCCTCCCAGCGCGGGTGCAGGCGGTTGACCGCACGCACCCGTCCTGCGCGGATCGCCGCCGTCAGCTCCGCCGGCAGCTCCGGCGCGGGCGCGGAGGCGTTGAGCGTTTCGACGCTCTCCTCCGCCGTCAGCAAGGCGGGAGCCGTTACGGGAAAGCTCTCCCGCCCCGCAAGAAGCTGCCGCGAAAACAGAAACACGATCTCCTCGTCGGCCGGAAGCCGGTCCAGCGGCTCATAAGGCAGAGCCTCCTGCGAGCAAAGCGTATGCCCGCAATAACGGTAGTAATTCATATCGTTGCCTCCTTCATTGCCGAGCGCATCCGCATCAGCAGCTCAATGTCGTCCTCGAGGTAGGTGGATGCCGCGCGGCTGAGGTCGTAGTTCATGCAGCGGCCCTTATCCGGACACAGCGGCAGGATCACCGCCTCGCTCAGGCGGTTGAGCGTCAGATTGCGGGCAAAGGCGCGGCGGTACTCGGTTTCAAGCGCCAGAAGGATATCGCGCGCGTTTTCTACGCAGCACAGGCTCAGCTCCCACGCGGTATCCGGGTCGAGTGGGGAAAACTCCGGCGCGGCATAGGGCAAAATGCGGTTCACAGAGGGCTGCAGCCCGCCGTTGGGGCGTTCGCTGCGGCGGATGGTATCGCCCCCGATGAACGGATAGAGCGTCGATTCCACAAAGCGCATCCGGATGTCCGGCAGATAGTAGACGCCCTCCGCCTCGTAGCCGAGCTGCTCCATCAGGTCGCGGCCCATGCCGGTGAGGTAGCCGACCAAGACTTTCTTCACCGGCGTTTCCGTCTCCCGCAGCAGCGGCGCAAGGCGGCGAAGCCGCTTTCCGTCGTGCAGCATATCGTCCACCAGAATGACGGGACGATCAAAGGCCCGAATGGTGCGGACCTGATCCTCCAGCGGCGAATAGTCGGGATACGCCTCGATCGAGTAGGAGGAGAGGTCCGGCTCATATACCTTGTCCGTACGCAGCGTTTTGGTCACCGTGTTGGGAACGATCACGCCGCGCATGAGCTTTCCGTACGGCACGCAGATATCCGGACCGAGCTGCCGCGGCTCCGTCGGCTCCTCGGGCACGCCGTTGCACGCGGTGATGCGCTGGAGCAGGCGATGGTAGATCATACCGGCGGACAGGCTCAGCACCAGACTGCCGGGCTGCAGCTTCGTGAGTGTTCCCTGCAGCCGGCGGTGCGCCGACGCGACGGCGGCTATGACGGACGGCGCGGTGGACAGCGGCGGCTTGACGGTCGTATTGACGTTGTTGCTCAGGATGATCGGACGGCGCATATCGACCGCCAGCACACCGTGTCCGCAGTCTCTCGGCACGCTCACGAAGCCCTGCAGACGCAGAAGCTCGCGCACCCAGCCGTCCGCCGCGCTCTCTGTCGGGCAGTAGAGCGCGTAGGTGTACTCCCGCCCGAGCGCCAGCGTCAGCGCCTCGGTCAGAAGAAGCTGCCCCAGCTCGTCCTGCTGCGCCGAACGCGGCACGAACAGCCCGCTGATCAGCAGCGCCCGCCCGCCGGCATTCTGCCGCACAAAGGCGGCGAGCTCCGCGCTGCCGAGGCGTGAGAAAAGATGCTGCGGGTCCATGCAGCAATAGCTTACAGCGCCCAGCACCGTCCCCCTTGCACCGTGGCAGAGCAGCATCATATCGTCGCCGCACTGCTGCAGCCGCCGGCAGAGGTTCCCCGCGCCCGCGGGCGAGTAAAGCTCGCGCAGCAGAGCGCCGACGCGCGCGTCCCCGACCGGGCAGACGACCGCCTCCAGCTCCTCCGTGCGCAGAAGCGGCTTGTCCTGCGGCTCGCGCAGGTAAAGGCTGTTGCGGTAGATGAATTCCTGCGCCACGGGGTCGATCAGGTGCGAGATATCGCGGTTGGCGTCCACCGCCTCACGGATGCGGGTCGAGCTGATCTCCTCCAGCTGCTCGGGCAGGGTCAGCTCCACGACTCTGCCGCGGATGCAGCCGTAGTCCGCCGCGCCGCCCGCGCCCGCGCGGCGGAAAATGACGTGGTCAAAGCTGTGGATGGAATCCGGCTCGGCCGGCTTGCGGTAGGAGGAGGCGTGCGCCACCACGTCGCTGCCGACCACGATGGAGACCGGACGCCCCGGCAGCGCCTCCCGCAGCTGCTTCAGGTTTTTCGGATTTGCGATGTTGACCGGAAAATCCTCCGGGAAAACGTGAACGTGAAACTCGTCCGCCACGGACATCGCGGCGATCTCCCGCCGGATGCGGTAGGGCTGGGTGCGCTTGGACCATGAAAATTCGTCGATGGCGAGCAGCACCTCAAAGCCCGAGTCGCGGATCGCGCGCACGATGCCCTTGTGCGAGAGCGTGAAGGGGTCGAAGGTGCCGGGGAAAAACGCGATCGGGCGGGGGCGGTCAAAGGCGATGCCGCCGTGCTGAAGCTCCTGCTCGACCACGAACCGGTAGAGCCTGCCGAGCATCGCCGCGCGGTAGTAGAAGCTCAGGCTGTCCACGAGCTCCCCCGTGCACAGGGCGAGGATGCGCCGCACCGTGAGTCGGAACGCGCGGCACTTGGTCTGCTCATCGAGGGTGAGGGAACCGAACACATGGCGGCCCAGCAGATACATGGCCTCCTGCCGTGTGCCGGCGTCGATGCCCGCAGTCCCCTTCATCAGCATCCCGAGCAGACGCTCCGCGCGCCGGCGGCCGGCGCCTTCCTCCTCCGAAAAGCGCGCGCCGTAGGCGGGATAGTCCTCGAACAGCACCCCGACCGTATCGAGCGCGGAGGCGACGATATGTCCGCTCGAGGAGCACAGTGCGCCGTCAAGGCTCGAGAGCAGCTCGTCGAACTGCTCCGGCGGGAGCCACAGGGCAAAGCGGCCCAGATAGTCGGGGATATATTTGGTGAATTCCTGCTGGCCGAGCTCCAGTCCGCGGCAGAGCTCGACGGCGATCTCGTTGCGCTGGTCCACGCTCAGCAGCGGCGCAAGCTCCAGCAGCGCCGCGCCGGCGCTGTGGCGCACGGTCACACGGTCGCTGACCTTGATGAGGTTGGAAAGGTGCGCCGCGATGTGCAGCACCTGCGCGCCGCCCGCGTGGGCGTGCTCCGTCAGCAGAAGGATGTTGACCTGCTTGATGATCCACGGCGTCGCCGTTTTGAGATTATCCAGAAAGATATCCGAGATGGTTTCGTCCGGCAGGCAGGCCGTCTCGCCGCTGAGAAGCCCGCCGCGCAGAAGCGCGAGGGACAGGCTGTCGGCGCAGTCCATCTTTTCCAGCGCCGCGTATACGCGCGCTGTCTGCTGCACCGAGCCGCGCAGACGGCGCAGCAGCAGCGCAGCGGCGGTGCGGACGGTCAGCTCCCGCGCGCGGGCGGACGTCTCGGCGAAACGAAGAAGGATATCCAGCTGTGCCGCGGTACACCGCTCCAGCGGGAGCGCCGCGAAGGTATCAAGAAGCTGAAAGACCGTTGACGCGTCCGCGCGCTCATCCGGCCGGCAGTAGCCCAGCAGGCAGTTCAGAAAGCGCTCCTCCCGTCCCCGGCAGTGGAGGAGCAGGGAGTTGACCGCGAATTTCAGCGTGTAGCCGATCCAGCTCCTGTGCTGCGGCATCAGCTTGTGGTCCGGAAAGATGATCTCGTCGAGATACAGCTTCCATTGGCTCAGGTCGGTCACGCCGCCCGAGGTCTTGCTGTCCGCCGGACGCTCTTTGACGTAGCCGGCGTGGAAATCGGCGATGATCGCGCCCATAAGAGCCGCCGACTGGCGGCGGATATCGCCCTCGCGGTGCATCAGCAGCTCGTACAGGAACGCCAGCGCCTGCACCTTCTGCGGGATGCGCAGGTAGAGCGAGTAGGATTCGATCACGCCTAAGTAGGCGCGCAGACGCCGCCAGTCCGTCTCGCCGCGGGCCTGCTCAAGCAGCTGTGCAAAGCTGCGCGGACCGGTCAGACGGCTCATCAGCTCGATGTTGTGCTCCACGCAGACGAGCCGCAGGACCTCGAGCGCTTCCCCGTCCGTCATCAGCGAGGCGTTCTTTTCCCGCCGCGGCGGCGTATGGCCGCCCTTCAGACTGACGTCCACACCGCGCGCGATCAGAAAACGTTCAAAATCCCGCAGGCGCATATAAACGCGCCGATAGCGCTCTCTTTTTTCCTCGTCCACGCGGTCGAGCTTGGCAAGGATCACGTCAAACGCCTCGGACAGCGAGGAGATATGGGTGACCTCCTCACCGTGCGCGCCGCGCGTCTGCTTCACGCGGAAGTCCGCGTAGATCAGCAGCAGCGATTCCACCGAGAGGTAGTCCGGCTCAAGATCCCAAACGGAATGGTTTGCGGCAATGTGGCCGATATCCGTCAGACGGCGCCGGCGAAACCAAAGATCGGTGTAATAATAGTGCAGATACGGGACCCGCTCGCCCGGACGGCAGCCGAATTTTCCGATATCGTGGCCCGCGGAGCTGCCGGACACCAGCGCGAGATCGACCGGAATGCCGGTCCCCTTCAGGGCCTGTCCCATCGTCACGGCGATGTGGTGAACGCCCGCGATGTGCTCCAGCGTCCGGTAGGGGGTGACCTCCAGCCCCAGACGCATCATTTCGTAAACGTACTCGCGCTTCCACAGCCGCAGCATTTGGGCATAGCTTGCCGCGCAGGGACCGTCGTCCGCTGCCGCTCCCGAAAAATCAAAATCCCACATCGGGTCAAAGGGCAGCAGCTCCCGTTCGGCGTCGAACAGTACCTGAAGCACCGAGAGCAGAAAGACCGCTCCGGCGCCGCAGGAGGTCTCCGCGCCCTTTTCCGGGAAGAGCAGACGGCGGGCGGTGTCGTAGGCGCAGAGGAGCCAGCCGCCCCGCGGCTCGTTCGGGCAGAGCTGCGCCAGCTCACCGCGGCATGATCCGAGCACGTCGGCGCAGCGTATCCGTCCACCGCTCAGCAGCGGCGCAAAGCGCTGCATATAGTTTTCCCGCTCAAGCGCGCGCAGAAAGTCTCCGCGTCCTTCAAAATATTCTGCCGCGGGACGCTTGTTCAGCCGGCGCAGGAGCAGCGTATTCATCTGTTTGATCCGTTTTTTGTTCATCGGTCCATCTCCCCGTCTCAGGTGCGCGTTTATCTGCTTCTATTATGCACACCCTGCGGGACGGATGCAAGAGGTTCCGCCGCAATTTACGCGCGGTCCGCGCTGCGCGGGACCGTTTCCGTCACCGTCTGCCTGCCATGCCGGAGCCCGAAGCGTTTTGAAGCGGGGCTTCTTCCTGCCGGATGAAAGGTACGGCCCTGTTTTCATGGAGATCCTGCCGACCGCATAGCCGTATGCCGTCAGCTCCCTTTTGCAGCTCCACACGTAGTTGATGTAGACATCTGATAGGTTGCCAATACCCCTGCTTACAAATCGGATTGTCCAGATTTTGATTACTGCACAACCGCTCCTTCTATTGACCTTATTTCCCTGCGTTTTTCGATTCCCCGCATGGGTAATGTCCCTATTAGGGTCAACTCTACTTGATTGGGCAAAGGCGAAAACACTTGACAAACCCTTTCGCTGTAAGGGTTTTAAGCTGTATGGGATAGTGATTCGCTCGACTGGAAGGGCATCTCCGCTGCTGAGATCACCAAGCGCGTGACGGGGAAGGTGACGAACGGCTCCATCGTTCTCTTTCACAACGCAGGCGAGCACACGCCGGAGGCGCTGCCGGCTATCCTCGACTACCTGCTCGGCGAGGGCTATGAGATCGTGCCGATCTCCAAGCTCCTGCTGACGGGCGAAGAGACGTACATCGATCATACCGGACGGCAGTGCCGGAGCGCGGAAACGTGAGACGCCTGCCTGCGCCCGCGGCGCGGCGGTTCCCTTACGCCGTGGGCGGCTCGCGGGCTACGTCGTATTCGTTCCATTGGTTGCGGCGGAAGGATGGTCCGTGCCGCGGGGCTTCGGACGGTTTTTATTGGTGAAACGGCACATACGGAGAAAGTTTATTTGCATTTTCTTTGTGCGGTAAAATAAATATTCACTTTACGCTTGACTTCTCTGCTGAAATATGTATAATCACTCACATCGAATAAATATTTTTCCAAAAGGGGAAGCCGATATGAAAAAGGAAGCCATCAAGAAAATTGTTCTCGCCTATTCCGGCGGTCTGGATACCTCCATCATCATCCCGTGGCTGAAGGAGAACTACAACGATCCCGAGATCGTTGCCGTCGCCGCCGACGTCGGACAGGGTGACGAGCTGGACGGGCTGGAGGAAAAGGCGCTCAAGACCGGCGCGAGCAAGCTTATCATCGCCGACCTCACCGATGAGATGTGCGACGAGGTCATCGTTCCCTCCCTGATGATGGACGCGAAGTACGAAAAATATCTGCTCGGCACCGCGTTTGCGCGGCCCGTTATCGGCAAGAAGCTCGCCGAGATCGCCAAGGCGGAGGGCGCGGACGCCATCGCCCACGGCTGCACGGGCAAGGGAAACGATCAGGTGCGTTTTGAAATGGCCATCAAGCGCTTCGCGCCCGATATGCCCATCATTGCGCCATGGCGTGAGTGGGCGATCAAGTCCCGTGACGAGGAGATCGACTACGCCGAGGCGCACAAGGTCCCGCTGAAGATCAGCCGCGAGACGAACTACTCCAAGGATAAGAACCTCTGGCACCTCAGCCACGAGGGATTGGACCTTGAGGACCCCGCGCTCGAGCCGGACCTCGATAAGCCGCTCTTCCTCGAAATGAGCGTGTCGCCCTATCAGGCGCCCGACAAGCCCACGGAGGTCTCCGTGGAATTCGAGGCGGGCGTGCCCGTGGCGGTCAACGGCGAGAAAATGAAGGTCTCCGCCATCATCCAAAAGCTCAACGAGCTCGGCGGCGCGAACGGCATCGGCATCCTCGACATCGTGGAGAACCGCCTCATCGGCATGAAGGACCACGGCATCTACGAGACGCCGGGCGGCACCATCCTTTACTTTGCGCACGAGCAGCTGGAAATGCTCACGCTCGACAAGGAGACGGCGCACCTTAAATCCAAGCTGGCCGTGGACTACGCCGACCTCATCTACAACGGCAAGTGGTACACGCCGCTCCAGGAGGCGCTGACCGCCTTTGCCAAAAAGGCGAACGAGCACTGCACCGGCACGGTCAAGCTCAAGCTCTACAAGGGCAATATGATCAACGCGGGCATCACCTCGCCCTACTCGCAGTATTCCGAGGAGCTGGTCACCTTCGGCGAGAGCGACTTCGACCAGGCGGCCTCCGCCGGCTTCATCAGCATCTGGGGTCTGCCGACCAAGGTGCAGGCGCTGCTCGACGAGGGCACACTGAACCAATAAACGCAAAAGAGGAGCAACAGCATGGCTAAGATGTGGGCCGGCCGGTCCGAAAAAGAGACGGCGCCGATCGCGGACGATTTTAATACCTCCATACACTTTGACTGCCGGATGTACCGTCAGGACATCATGGGCTCCATGGCGCACGCCGCCATGCTGGGGCATTGCGGCATCCTGACGCCCGCCGAGTCCGCGGCGCTGCAGGACGGTCTTGCCGGTATCCTCTCCGATCTGGACGAGGGTACGCTCACGATCGACCCCACTGCCGAGGATATCCATATGTTCGTCGAGCAGACGCTCACCGAGCGCCTCGGCGACGTGGGCAAGAAGCTCCACACCGCGCGCTCACGCAACGATCAGGTGGCGCTTGACCTGCGGCTCTATCTGCTCGATGAGGTCAAGGAGATCCGCGCGCTGACGCTCGGCCTGCTCGCCGCCATCACCGAGCAGGCGGAGCGGTACAAGGCGACCATTATGCCGGGCTACACGCATCTGCAGCGGGCGCAGCCCATCACCTTCGGGCATCATCTTATGGCCTACGCCATGATGCTCCGGCGCGATATCGGGCGTTTGGACGACGCTGCCGCACGCATGAACGTGTCGCCCATCGGCTGCTGCGCGCTGGCCGGCACGAGCTTTCCCATCGACCGCGTGTGGGAGGCGTCACAGCTTGGCTTCCCCGCCGTGACGAGCAACAGCATCGACGGAGTTTCGGACCGCGACTTCTGCGTGGAGTTCCTCTCTGCTTGCGCGGTGCTGATGATGCACCTCTCGCGGCTCTCGGAGGAGCTCGTGCTGTGGTCGAGCTGGGAGTTCCATTTCATCGAGCTTGACGACGCCTATACCACCGGCTCGTCCATCATGCCGCAGAAGAAAAACCCCGACATGGCAGAGCTCTGCCGCGGCAAGACCGGTCGCGTCTACGGCGACCTGATCGCGCTGCTCACCACGCTCAAGGGGCTTCCGCTGGCGTACAACAAGGATATGCAGGAGGACAAGGAGGCCGTGTTCGACTGCGTGGACACCGTAAAAATGTGCCTGCGCGTGTTTACGCCGATGATCGCCGCGATGAAGGCCTGCACCTGCAATATGTACCGCGCGGCGCAGCGCGGCTTCCTGAACGCGACCGATCTCGCGGACTACCTGACGAAGAAGGGGCTGCCCTTCCGCGCGGCCTATAAGATCGCCGGTCAGCTCGTGGCCTACTGCATCGAGCACACCACCGTGCTCGAGGAGCTGCCGCTCACGCTGCTTCAGCAGTACAGCGAGCGGTTCGGCGAGGACGTTTACGCCGCCATCGCGCTCACCAACTGCGTGACAGGCCGCACCTCGCTCGGCGGCACCTGCGCCGCGTCGGTCGAGGCGCAGATCGCCTCTGTCCGCGACTTCCTCGCCGGGCAGGCAAAGGCTGAAGCGTGAGTCATCCGCGCAGGCTGAAAAGCTGGCAGGGAACGGTTGACAACACGGAGGATCGGACTATAATAAGCGTTAGTCGGCGGAAAATGCTTCCGCTTACGAATCAAAATTTGAAGGAGAACTTTTTGAAACACATCACCCTATTACCGGAGCGTGTGGCCTGACCGGGAGGTCCGGCAAATCCAACACACGCCGCTCCTCCCGAAGATTTCGCGTTACCTTTCTTCAGGAGGAACTACTATGAACCGCGAAAACAAACGCAAGACCTTTGAAAAAGGCTACTACAAGACGCACGCCTGCAAGGATACCTTCACCTGCAAGGTCTGCGGCCGGCTCTGCACGCCGCAGAACGCCGGCAGCGACCATCGCAACCACTGCCCAAACTGCCTTTCCAGCCTGCACGTCGACATCGAGCCCGGCGACCGGGCGTCCGACTGCGGCGGCATCATGGAGCCGGTGGCTGTTTGGGTGCGCAGGGGCGGCGAATGGGCCATCATCCACCGCTGCAGGCGCTGCGGGGCGCTCAGCTCCAACCGCGTAGCGGCGGACGACAACCCGATGAAGCTCATGAGCATCGCCATGAAGCCGCTGTGCGAGCCGCCATTCCCGCTTGACCGCATCGAGGAGATGACCGCTCTCATGGGCGGCGACGGGCGGCTCCGCTGAGGCGAGGGCCAACAAAGGTAAAGACGCAGAGCAGTACCGAAGCGGTGCCGCTCTGCGTTTCCTTTTTTGAAGAATTTTTGAATAATTGATAAAAATGGTTGACGGCAGGACGGCGGGGGACTATAATGGCGCCCTGAAACAGAGAAAAGGAGATCATGGTATGCTTACATTGTTTATCATCGGAATGGTCGTTCTGGTCGTGAAGCTCGCGGCGCTGGCGCTCAGCGTTACCTGGGGACTGACCAAGACGATCCTGTTCGGCGTCTGCCTTCCGGTCGTTCTGGCCGCGCTGTTCATTGCGGGGCTGACGGCCTTTGCCGTCCCGCTGCTGATCCTTGCGCTGCTGGGCGTGTTCCTGCTGCCGCTGTTCGGCATCTGAGAGAGATCGGCTGCCGCGGAGTGCATGGGACGCGGCTGTGCGTTTGCTCCGTTTTTGTACAAAAAAACGATTGACTTTATCGAGTAGAAGTGTTAAAGTTTCGCTATTATAAAAAGTGCGCGGGCGGGAAGGACGCAGGCTCTGCCGACACGGACAAATGAGAAAGGGAGCAGTGACACCATGCAGGAACTGAGCAGAAGAAACGAGCATTTTACCGACTCCGTCATCCGACGGATGACGCGCATCAGCATCGACTGCGGCGCGATCAACCTGGCGCAGGGCTTTCCCGATTTTGACCCGCCCAAGGCGATGACCGACCGGCTGGAGGAGGTCAGCCGGCTCGGCCCGCACCAGTATCCCATCACGATGGGCGCGCCGAACTTCCGCCAAGCGCTCTCACGCAAGTGCGAGCGCTTCATGGGCATGAAGTACGATCCCGAGACCGAGATGGTCGTGACCATCGGCTCGACCGAGGCGATGGTGGACACCATTTTTGCCCTCACAAATCCGGGTGACAAGATCGTGATGTTCTCTCCCTACTTTGAGAATTACCGCGCCCAGGCCATCATGGCGGACTGCGAGCCGGTGTTCGTGCCGCTCGTGCCGCCGGCGTTTGGCTTTGATCCCGAGGTGCTGGAGGACGCCTTCCGTCAGCATCCCAAGGCAATTTTGATCTGCAATCCATCGAACCCGAGCGGCAAGGTCTTTACCTACGACGAGCTCAAGCTCATCGCAGACCTCTGCATCCAATATGACGTTTACGCCATCATGGACGAGGTCTACGAGCACATCGTCTACGAGGGTCACAAGCACACCTATATGAGCACGCTTCCCGGGATGCGCGAGCGCACGGTCTGCTGCTCGAGTCTGTCCAAGACCTATTCCGTCACCGGCTGGCGTCTGGGCTACGCCCTCGCGCCGCAGCCGATCATGGACCGCATCAAGCAGTACCACGATTTCAACACCGTCGGCGCGCCCTCGCCGCTGATGGAGGCCGCCATCGTCGGGCTGGATATGCCCATGAGCTACTACGAGGAGTTCGGCGCGCACTACGCGCACATGAAGGCGATCTTCACCGGCGGCATGAAGGAGCTCGGCATTCCCTTCACCGATCCGCAGGGCACCTACTTCGTGCTGGCGGATATCTCCCCGTTCCTGAAGAAGGGTCAGTCCGACGTGGACTTCTGCGTGGAAATGGCGCAGAAGATCGGCGTGGCCGGCGTGCCGGGCAGTTCGTTCTTCGACGAGGACGTGAACCACATCATCCGTCTGCATTTTGCCAAGAAAGACGAAACGCTCAACGCCGCGCTCGAGCGCCTGAGCCATTTGAAGGACCTTGCGCGCTGACACAAATGAACAAAACGGACGCTGCGAAAAAAGCAGCGTCCGTTTTTTGACGGGATGGGAGCATCAGTTTTTCAGGCTGTGCAGCGGCGCGGGGATGCGCCCGCCGCGGGCGATGAAGTCCGCGCTGGAATAGGGGTGCACGGCCTGCACCGGCGCGGAGCCGAGCAGCCCGCCGAGCTCCACCGTGTCGCCGACCCTGCAGCCGGGCGCGGGGATGATGCGCACGGCGGTGGTCTTGGTGTTGACCATGCCGATAGCGGCCTCGTCCGCGATGATGGCGGCGATGGTCGCGGCGCTCGTGTCGCCGGGGACAGCGATCATGTCGAGCCCGACCGAGCACACGCAGGTCATGGCCTCGAGCTTATCGAGCGTCAGCGCGCCGGAGGAGGCCGCGGCGATCATGCCCTCGTCCTCGCTGACGGGAATGAACGCGCCGGAAAGTCCGCCGACGGAGCTGGACGCCATCACGCCGCCCTTTTTCACCGCGTCGTTCAACAGCGCGAGCGCGGCGGTGGTGCCGTGCGTGCCGCAGACCTCGAGGCCCATTTCCTCTAAAATGCGGGCCACGCTGTCGCCGACGGCGGGCGTGGGAGCGAGGGAGAGATCGACGATGCCGAACGGCGTGTCGAGCCGGCGGCTGGCCTCCTGTGCGACGAGCTGCCCCATGCGCGTGATGCGGAAGGCGGTCTTTTTCACCGTCTCGGCGACCACATCAAAGGGCTGGCCCTTTACACTTTGCAGGGCATGGTATACCACGCCGGGACCGGAAACGCCGACGTTGATGACGCGCTCCGGCTCGCCGACGCCATGGAACGCGCCGGCCATAAAGGGGTTGTCCTCCACAGCGTTGCAGAACACCACGAGCTTCGCGCAGCCGAAGCCCCCGCAGTCGGCGGTGCGCTCCGCCGCGGCCTTAACAGTGCGGCCCATGAGCGCCACCGCGTCCATGTTGATGCCGGCTCTGGTCGAGCCGACGTTGACGGACGAGCACACGAGGTCGGTGACGGCCATCGCCTCGGGAATGGCGGCGATGAGCCGGCGGTCAGCGTCGGTCATGCCCTTCTGCACGAGGGCGGAAAAGCCGCCGATGAAGTTGACGCCCACGGCCTTGGCGGCGCGGTCGAGCGCGACGGCAAAGGAAACGTAGTCCTCCGTCTCCGAGGCGGCGGCCACGAGCGCGATGGGCGTGACGGAAATGCGCTTGTTGACGATGGGGATGCCGAACTCGCGCTCAATGTCCTCGCCGGTTTTGACCAACTTTTCGGCATAGCGCGTGATCTTGTCGTAGATCTTCTCGCACGCCGCCCTGGCGTCGCGGTCGGCGCAGGAGAGCAGGGAAATGCCCATGGTGATGGTGCGGATATCGAGGTGCTGGCGGTCGATCATCTGCACGGTGGACAGCACGTCGTTTTTATCGAGCATGGAACGGACCTCCTCTCTCAGATGCGGTGCATGGCGTTGAAGATATCCTCCCGCTGGATGCGCACGGCAAGGCCGCGCTCGGTGCCGTAAGCGTCCAGCTTGTCGGCGATCTCCGGGAAGGATACCGTGCACGCGGAAATGTCCACCAGCAGGACCATGGTGAAGTAGCCCTGCTCGAGGATGGTCTGGCTGATATCGAGAATGTTGATGTTGTACTCCGAGAGCAGGGCGCAGACGGAGGCGATGATGCCGACGCGGTCCCGGCCGAGAACGGTGACGATGGCTTTCATGCTGGATTCTCCTTCATTTATAGTCGTATGCCCCATATTATAGCAGAAAACATGCAAAGAGTAAATATTCCGAATACCGGCAAAAGCCGGTATTCGGAATATTTTTTCATGGATTCAGCACACCGGACAGGTCCAACCGAAGGGATCGGGCTTTGTGCCCCACTGGATGCCGGTCAGCTCGTCGTAGAGCTTCTGCGACAGCTCGCCGATTTGATTATGGTTGATCTCATAGCACTTGTCGCCCCAGCCGAGCGCGCCAATGGGAGAGATGACGGCAGCGGTGCCGATGCACCACGCCTCCTCGAGCGCGCCGGTCTTGGCGGCCTCGAACAGCTCGTCCACGCTCAGCAGCCGCTCCTCGACGGGAACGCCCCAGCTCTTCAAGAGCTCGATGGCAGACTTGCGCGTGACGCCGCGCAGGATGGAACCGGTCAGAGCGGGGGTGACGACGGTGCCGTTGATCTTGAACATGACGTTCATGCCGCCGCCCTCCTCGACGTACTTACGCTCCACGCCGTCGAGCCACAGCACCTGCGAGTAGCCCTTGGCCTCGGCGCGCTCGCCGGCGCGGTTGGCCGCGCCGTAGTTGCCGCCGCACTTGGCCTCGCCCGTGCCGCCGCGCACCGCGCGCACATCCTCGGTCTCGACCATGATGGGCACAGGCTTGAGACCGTCGGAGAAGTAGCTGCCGGAGGGGGAGAGAATGATGACGAACGACGCCTCATGCACGCCGTGCAGGGCCAGCGTCGGGTCGATGGAATACAGGAACGGACGGATGTAGAGCGACGTGCCGGGGTCGTTCGGTACCCACCTCTGATCGACGCGGACGATCTCCTTGATGGCTTGCAGCGCGTCGTCGGGATCAAGCTGCGGCAGACCCAGACGCTCGCAGGAGCGGTTCAGGCGGGCGACGTTCTCCCACGGACGGAAGAGCTGCACGCCGCCGTCGGGGCGGCGGTAGGCCTTCAGCCCCTCAAAGACCTCGGTGCCGTAGTGCAGGACGCTGGCGGCGGGGGAGAGCGAGATGGGGCCGTAGGGCACGATGCGCGCGTCGTGCCAGCCCATGCCGGCGCTGTAGTCCATGACAAACATATGGTCGGTAAAGACGGAGCCGAAGCTGAGCTGATCGGACGGCGGCAGCGTGCCGGGATGGGTATTTTCGGTAAAAGCGATGTTCATAATGGTAACTCCTTTCGCGTTGTCTCAGATCTCTTTAAGATGCTCCATGTTGTGGCGGATGCCCTCGCAACAGGCGTGGAAGGTCGCCCTTTCCTCGTCCGTGAGCGGCAGCTCCACGACCTCTTCCACGCCGTTCGCGCCGATGACGCACGGCACGCCGGCAAAGAGCCCCGCTTCGCCGTATTCGCCGGTCAGCTCTGCGCTCGCGGGCAGAATGACCTTTTCATCGTGCAGCACGGCATAGGCCATGCGGGCGGCGGTGGTGGCGATGCCGTACTCCGTGCAGAACTTGCCGGAGAACGTGACCCAGCCGCCGCCGATGGACTCCTTCTGCAGCGCGTCGCGGTCGAAGCGGAAGCGCTCGTCGCGCGCGGCCCAGGTGTCGAGCGGCATCCCGCGGAAGCTCACGCAGGACCAGGGGGCAAACTGCTGGTTGCCGTGCTCGCCCATCATGTAGCAGGTGATGGATTTGTGGTCGATGCCGGTCTGGCGCGCGAGCGCGCTGAGCAGACGCGAGGTGTCGAGCCCTGTGCCGGTGCCGAACACGCGGCCCTTGGGAAGACCGACGTGCAGCGCGAGCTCGCGGGTGACGATGTCGCAGGGGTTGGTGATGTTGATGAGCACGCCGTCAAAGCCGCTGGCCTTGATCTTTTCGGCGTAGCCGCGCACAGCGGGGATGGTGAAGTCCATCTCGGTCACGCGGTCGTGCGTGCCTCGCAGCAGATCGATCTTACCGACGCTGTTGACGATGACATCGCAGACGCCGAGGTCGGAGAAGTCGCTG
The DNA here is from genome assembly GCA_937915075.1 of uncultured Oscillospiraceae bacterium. Classification (GTDB taxonomy): domain Bacteria; phylum Bacillota; class Clostridia; order Oscillospirales; family Oscillospiraceae; genus Hominicoprocola. Next base: position 3,371 of record CALDMA010000359.1, on the reverse strand, counting down.
CCGCAGACCGTCACGCGGTGGGGCAGATACGCGACGGCGTCGCGCAGGTCCTGCACCTCGCTCGCGAGCTTCTGCTCGTTCTGGTCGACGAGCACCAGCTCGTCCGCGATGCCCTGGATCGCCAGCGCGTAGGCGACGTGCGCGCCGACGTGGCCGAGACCGATGACGCCTAAAACTCTTTTCTGAACCATAATAGAAGCCTTCCTTTCTATACAATAAACAATAGTTATCTTACATCCCGTAGTTGGGGAAGAGCACGCAGGTATAGAGCATGGCAAGCACCATGTAGAGCGCGAGCACGATGGCAAACGCGCGAAGCGTGTGCTTCATGACCTCGTTCTCGCGGCCGATCGCGTCCACAGTCGCGCAGGCGGCGACGGTGTTGTTCGGGCAGATGAGGTTGCCGAGGGAAGCGCCCGCGTTCTGACCGGCAAAGATGGTGATGGGGTTCATGCCGAGCGAAGCCGCGGCGTCAATGTGCATCTGGGCGAACATGATGTTCGAGCCGAGGCCGGTGCCGGTGATGAACGCGCCGCTCGAGCCGATGAGCACGGCCGCCGCCGGGTAGAAGCGCCCGACCACCGCCGCGATATCGGAGGCGAGGAGGTTCATCATGCCGGTCGTTGGGGACTGCATGATGTAGGAGACGATGAGAAGGCTGCCCATCGTGATGAGCACGGGGAGAACATTGCCGACGGTCCTGGAGCAGACCGCGCGGTACTGCTTCACACTCACGCCGAGCGTTGCCGCACCGAGCATACCGCACACGAGGATGACGACGTCCACCCAGAAGATATAGCCGAACGTACACATGACGGCGAAGCCGTTGGGCACGACCGCCGGGAAGCCGTAGCGCACGAGCGGGAGCAGCACGAGCATATAGAGGTAAGGCGACATAGCGCGGAACGCGCTGTATTTGCGCTGCTGCGCGGCTGCGTGGTGGCGAAACTCCTCCAGTGTCCTGACACCGACGAGCTTGACGTAGGTGAGCGAGAGAAGCATGGAGATGAGGCCCGTGCCCATCGAGGTGACCTCCGCGCCGACGAAGTTGGAGAGGAAGAACATCACCGCACAGGTGGAGACGCCGGCGAAGCAGAGATAGGGGACCGCGCCCTTGAAGCCCTTTTTGCCGAAGACCATGCCGACCATGAGGAACGGGATGATGAGCACGCCGAACATGTGGAAGCGGCCGACCATCGCCGCGTTGAGCGAAACGGTGGAGAGTCCCGCGTCCACGAGCGCCGCGCCGCCGTTGATGGTCGTCAGGCCCGCGCCGCCCCAAGAGGCGGGCGTCGCGTCGCCGAGCAGAGCAACGGCGATGGCGGTGATGGGATCGAAGCCGAGGGCCACGAGAAAGGGCGCCGCGATGGCGGCGGGAGCGCCCGCACCGGCCGCGCCCTCAAGGAAGATGGGGAGCATCATGCCGATGACGATGAGCTGTACGCGGCGGTCGTCGCTGATGCGGGCAATGGTGGACTTGACGTCGTCAATGGCACCGGTCTCACGCAGCAGGTTCAGAATGGTGAACGCGCCGAAGACCATGAGCACGATCTTGAGCCCCTCTTTAATGCCCTTCCAGACGAGGGGATCGAGGGTTTTGACGTTGTCGGCAAAGCTGGCGCCGGTGACGTTGAAGTAGGTGAAGGCCAGGATCAGCGTCCAGACAAGGGCGATAGGGGAGACCCGTTTGGCGGACTGCTTGAAGCCTAAAATGCCGACGAGGACAACAAGAATGGGGCTGAGCGCCATGACGAAGTTTACGAAGTCCATGGGAGTTTTCTCGCTTTCTGTGAAATGATATTCTATTTCCGCTCCTTCGCCGGCCGAACGAAAAAGTGAAAAACAAGGGAAATAAAGAAGAGACCCCGCCGGACCGGCGGAGCCTCTTGCGAAAGAAACATTCTCTTTGTTATCTCCTGCGGAGATCAAGAGAGGGGATCGTTGGATGCGCCGTGATCCGGGATATGAAGCTGTTTTCCTTTACCAAAAGGCAAATAAGAATGGACGCCAGCAGCAGGCTGACGTCCAGAATAATGGCGATATTGGTCATGGCAGGGCAGGCGAAAGCGGCACAGTCGGACTGTGCGGCGGCAGACATATAGGCATTAGCAAAATTGATATCTGCCATCATCACTTTCTCCTTTCCTGAAGATGGGAGAAGTGTAGCACACATTTTTATACAGCGCAAGAGGGATTTTATCGGTTTACCGCAAGATCGTCTGAAGCGACAAAATTTTGCGCTTTTGCGTTTTTCCTGTTGGATAAATAGGTAAGCGGGGGTCAAAGCTCGGACGACATGAAGCCGCCGTGCAGCCAGTTGGACAGCTCCGCGGGCGTGCCCGGCGCGCCGACGGTAGCGAACTCCGTGCGGCCCGGGACCATCTTGGAGTTGTCGTTGCTCTCCGCCCACTGCACGCGCTGGAGAATGTGCTCCGTGCAGCGCGAAAGATCGCCGTCCGGCGCGGGCTTGTATTGCAGCAGGATGGTCACATAGCGGTTGTCGGAGGTCCAGCGGCCGAAGTTGGTCGTCGGCTTGCGCCACTTCCACAGGCACTCGTTTCCGCTCTCCTTGCGCAGCTTCAGATAGCCGCCCGCGATGTCCTGCGTGCAGCGCACCAGCCAAATGACGTGGTAGCCCGCGCGCTGAAAGTGTGCGCAGACGTCAAAAAAGCCCTGCTGCATCAAAAGCCCGTCCTGCAGCATCATCACGAAGTGGTTGATCTGCACGTAGGCGGTCATCGTCCTTCCGTCCACCGTGATGGGGACGTTGCGGCACTCCGGCGGCACGAGGTCCTGCCATTGCTTCCGCCAGTCCTCGGCGGAGGACTGGACGAGAGGGACGCTTTTTCGTTTTCCAAAGAATAGCATGGTGTGCTCCTTTTCGGCGTCTTTGATCTCTGCGGACTTATTATATAGGGACGGCGCCGTCCGCGCAAGCGCTATTTTGCGTCCGCCTGCACAGAAATGCACCGGCTTTCGCGGCGGAAATTGCAAAAACGGCTTGTTTTCCACACACGGCTGTAGTATAATACACGTTACGATTCTGCACTTTTTGCGGCGCGGCAGCGCGCCGCCGCATCAACTACGAAAGAGCGAGGGAAAAAGCTATGAATATGATCCAGAGCGCAAAGGACCAGATCGCCGCCCTGACGCGCAGCGCCTACCGTGCCGCCGTGCAGGAGGGCCTGCTGCCCGATGGCGTGGAGACCGTCCCCGCGGTCGAGATCCCCAAGGATACCGCCAACGGCGACTACACTACCACCTTCTGTCTGGCTGCCTCCAAGGCCATGCGCAAGAACCCGCGCGAGGTCGCGAATATCCTCACCCGGCACATGAAGCTCGACGGCACCTACTTTACCTCCGTTGAGATA
>CALDMA010000358.1 GCA_937915075.1 uncultured Oscillospiraceae bacterium | reverse complement strand
TGACGTTGCGGTCGGCACGGTCATCGTCGTCCAGCCGGGCGAAAAGGTACCCATCGACGGCGTGGTCGAGAACGGCGTCTCCACGCTCAACACTGCCGCGCTGACCGGCGAGAGCCTGCCGCGCGATGTGAGCGCGGGCGACGAGATCATCAGCGGCTGCATCAATATGACGGGCGTGCTCAAGGTCCGCACAACGAAGGCGTTCGGCGAATCCACGGTTTCCAAAATTCTGGAGCTGATGGAAAACTCCAGCAGCCACAAGTCCCGCTCCGAGAGCTTCATTTCCCGCTTTGCCAAGGTGTACACCCCCGCCGTGTGCTACAGCGCGCTCGCGCTCGCCATCCTGCCGCCGCTCGTGCTGACCGTTTCCGGCGCGGACGCGGGCTGGGGCACCTGGGTCTACCGTGCGCTGACCTTCCTCGTGATCTCCTGCCCCTGCGCGCTCGTGATCAGTATCCCGCTCAGCTTCTTCGCCGGTCTCGGCGGCGCGGGCAAGGAGGGCGTGCTCATCAAGGGCTCCAACTACCTCGAGGCCCTCTCCCAGACCAAGACCGTTGTGTTCGACAAGACCGGCACGCTCACGCAGGGCGTTTTTGAGGTCAGCGCCGTGCATCACAGTCCGATGGCGCAGGAAAAGCTGCTCGAGTACGCGGCGCTCGCCGAGTGCGCGTCCTCGCACCCCATCAGCAAGAGCCTGCAGAAGGCCGCCGGCGGTACGCTGGACCGCTCCCGCGTCACGGACATTCAGGAGCACAGCGGCCGCGGCGTGACCGCGGTGGTGGACGGCGCGGCCGTCGCTGCCGGAAACGGCAAGCTCATGGAGGAGCTGGGCGTCGCGTGGCACGAGTGCCACAGCGTTGGCACCATCGTCCATATCGCGGTAAACGGCGAGTACGCCGGGCACATCGTCATCTCCGATGTGGAAAAGCCCCACTCCCGCGACGCCATCGCCGCGCTCAAGGCGGCGGGCGTCACCAAGACCGTCATGCTCACCGGCGACATTCAGAAGGTCGCGGACTATGTGGCGCGCGACCTCGGCGTGGATGAGGTCCACGCCGAGCTGCTGCCTGCCGATAAGGTCGCGCGGGTCGAGGAGCTGCTCAGGGCCGAGCCGGAGGGCGCGAAGCTCGCCTTTGTCGGCGACGGCATCAACGACGCGCCCGTGCTCTCCCGCGCGGACATCGGTATCGCCATGGGCGCGATGGGCAGCGACGCAGCCATCGAGGCTGCCGACGTAGTACTGATGGACGATGACCCGATGAAGATCGCCAAGGCCATCAAAATCTCCCGCAAGTGCATCCGCATCGTGCATGAGAACATCGCCTTTTCCCTCGGCGTGAAGCTGCTGTGCCTGCTGCTCGTCGCTCTCGGTTATGCCAATATGTGGATGGGCATTTTCGCCGATGTCGGCGTGATGGTCCTCGCGGTGCTCAACGCCATCCGCGCCCTGCGCGTGCACAACCTGTAAAAAACAGCCCGAAAATAAAAAATCAAACGCTCCGACGAATGAACCGCACCCCGTCAAGTAGACAAAGAAAAAAATAATGGAAACACAGCGCT
>CALDMA010000357.1 GCA_937915075.1 uncultured Oscillospiraceae bacterium | reverse complement strand
CACTTCGGTGAGATCCGCTACCTCGGCGAGATGGTGCGCCCGCACATCGCCGTCATCACGAACATCGGCGACGCGCACATTGAGTTTTTAGGCTCGCGCGAGGGCATTCTGAAGGCCAAGAGCGAGATCTTTGAAAACCTCGACGCGGACGGCGTCGCTATCCTCAACGGCGACGACGCCCTGCTCGACACGGTGACCCTCCCGCAGCGCATCGTCCGCTGCGGCGAGAGCGCGCACGCGGACGTCCGCGTTTCCGCGCTGCGCGACCGCGGCATCGACGGTATCGCCTGCACGGTGACCACCGGGTGCGCGGAATACCGGCTCAATATCCCCGCCCCCGGGCGGCACATGATCTATGCCGCGTCGCTCGCGGTCGCGGTCGGTGAGGAGCTGGGTCTGTCGGCCCCCGAGATCGAGCGCGGCGTCGCGCTCTATGAGCCGGCCGGCTCGCGGATGCGCGTCCACCGCCTCAGCGGCGACCGCCGTCTGCTCGACGACTGCTACAACGCCAACCCGCAGTCCATGTCCGCGTCGCTGCGCGTGCTCGCGGCAAGCGAGGGCAAGAAGATCGCCGTGCTCGGCGACATGAAGGAGCTCGGCGAGCTGACGGAGTCCGCGCACCGCGCGATGGGCGAGCTGTGCGCTCTGCTCGGCATCGACCACGTCATCGCCGTCGGCGAGTACGCCCGCGGCATCGCGGATGCCGCGCACGAGAGTGCCGAGTGGTATCCCGACGCGGAGAGCGCGGTCGACGCAGCGCGGGCCGCATTCACGGAGGGCAGCGTCCTGCTGTGCAAGGCGTCGCACTCCATGCACCTGGAGAAGATCGTAGAGGAATTGCTCAAGACAACATGATCGAGATCAGCGTAACGGGACTTCAAAAGTCCTTTGATTTGGAAAAGAAAATACTGGACGGCCTGACCTTTCAGATCAACTCCGGCGAGCGTGTCGGCCTGCTTGGCAAGAACGGCGCGGGCAAAACCACGCTCTTTCGCATCCTCACGGGCGAGATCGACTACGACGCCGGCGAGGTCGCCATCGCGTCGGGCCGCCGTGTGGGTCTGATCTCGCAGATACCGGTCTACCCGGCGGGCTATACGGTGGAGGATGTGCTGCAATCCGCCTTCGAGCGCATGAGGCGCATGGCCGACGAGATGGAGCGGCTCTCCGCGCAGATGGCGAACGGCGACGAATCCGAGGAGACGCTGCGCCGCTACGGCGAGCTGTCCGCCCGCTTTGAGGGCCTCGGCGGCTACGACACCGCCACCGCCGTCAACAAGGTGGCCAACGGCCTGTCCATTCCAGCGGATATGCGCACGCGGCTGTTCGACACGCTCTCCGGCGGCGAAAAGACGCGCGTGAACCTCGGCCGCCTGATTTTGGAGGACACGGATATCCTGCTGCTCGACGAGCCGACGAACCACCTCGACCTCCACGCCATCGAGTGGCTGGAGGAGTACCTCGCCTCGTTCAAGGGCACGGTCGTCGCCATCTCGCACGACCGCTATTTTCTCGACCGCACCATCACCCGCGTCATCGAAATTCTCGACGGCCACGCGGAGTTCTACAACGGCAACTACAGCTTCTACGCCGTGGAGAAGGAGCGCCGCTACCTGGAGAAAATGCGGCAGTACGAGAAGGAGCAGGCCAAGATCAAGCAGCTCGAGGCGGCGGCGGACAAGCTGCACCTGTGGGCGTTCATGGGCAACGACGCGCTGCACAAGCGCGCGTTCTCGATGGAAAAGCGCATCGAGCGGATGCGCACGACGGACAAGCCCGCGCGCGAGAAGAAGATGACCGCGCAGTTCCGGAGCAGCGAATTTCTCGGCGACGAGGTGCTGACGCTCAAGGGTGTCGGCAAGTCCTTCGGCGAGCGGACGCTGTTCTCCGGCGTGGACCTCAAGGTCGCCGGCGGCGAGCGCATCGCACTCATCGGCGACAACGGCACGGGAAAATCCACGCTCATCAAGATGATCATGGGCGAGGAGTACCCCGATGAGGGCCGCATCAAGCTCGGCCCCTCGGTGAAGATCGCCTACCTGCCGCAGATCATTCGCTTCGACGTGCCGCAGCGCGATCTTGTGGACACGATGCTTTATTCCAAGCGGGACATCACGCCGCAGAAGGCGCGCGACCGTCTGGCGGCGTTCCACTTTCGCGGGGAGGATGTGTTCAAGTCTGTCTCCGTGCTCTCCGGCGGCGAGCAGAGCCGCCTGCGGCTGTGTATGCTGATGGACGACGAGGTGAACTTCCTCATCCTCGACGAGCCGACCAACCACCTCGACATCGCCTCGCGCGAGTGGATCGAGGAGGCGGTGGAGGCCTTCGACGGGACGCTGCTGTTCGTCAGCCACGACCGCTACTTCATCAACCGCTTCGCCACCCGCGTCTGGGAGCTGGAGGAGCAGAGGATCACCGACTACCCGATGGGCTTTGCCCGCTACCGCAGGATGAAGGCAGAGCAGCCGGTGAAAAAGGCAGAACCGGAAAAGACAGTAAAGGAAAAGAACCCTACGGAAAAGCCGCCGCGCGGCAATAAAAACCAGCAGGCGGCACGCCGCCAGCTGACCATCTGTGAGCGCGAGATCGCGCAGCAGGAGGAGGCGCTCGCCGCGCTGGACGTGCGGCTGGAGGAAGCCGCGTCCGACTATGAGAAATACAGTGCGCTCTACGCCGAAAAGGAGGCGCAGGAGCAAACGCTCACCGCGCTGATGGAGCGCTGGGAGGCGCTCGCCGCCGAGGCGGGCGAATAGGAAAGAGGAAAGCGGCAGGGACGAAAACGCGCGAGCGGGGAGGTTGGGACATGCGGGAAAAATGGAAGGCGCTCACAGGGCGGGAGCGGCGGCTGTTTGCGGCGGCGATCGTTTTCCTCGCGCTGGAGGTGCTGCTGCGCTTCATTCCGGGGCTGCGCTTTTCCGCGTTTCTCTGCCTGTGCGCCGCGGCGGTTCTGTTCGTGCTTTTTGTGCTGAACCGCGCCGCACGGCGCGGCAGCCGCGCGGCGGTGTGGGGCAGGCGGGGCCTGCTCGCGCTGCTCGCCGCAGGCTTCGTCCTCTTTGCCGCGTTGGAGACAATGGTCATTCGCGGCTCGCTTGCGGAGAAAACAGACGAAGCGGTGAGCGCGGTCATCGTGCTCGGCGCGGGCGTGAACGGCGAAACGCCGTCGCTCACACTGCGCACGCGCATCGACGCCGCGGCGGCCTATCTGGAGGAGCACCCCGATGTGCCGGTGGTTCTCTCCGGCGGACAGGGGCCGGGCGAGGCCATCACCGAGGCCGAGTGTATGCGCCGCTCGCTGGTGCGCCGCGGCGTGGACGAGAGCCGGCTGCACCTGGAGGAGCGCTCTACCAGCACGCAGGAGAACCTGCGCTATTCGCGGGAAATACTGGAGTCGCTGGGCGTTGATCCGGCGCGGCGTGTCGCCATCGTCACCTCGGACTTCCATCTCTGCCGCGCGCGGCTGATGTGGGGCGGCGATACCGCCGCCGTGCCGGCGCATCTGCCCTCCGCGCTCTACTTTCAATGCCTGACCGTCAACTATTTTATCCGCGAGGCCTTTGGCCTTGCCGCCTATTTTGTCTACGGAGGTTAACGATGAACAAGGATATTCTGTGCTTGTATTACTCCCGCACGGGAAACACGAAATTTGCCATGGAGGAGATCGCCGCCGCACTTGACTGCGAGTGCGTGGAGATGCGCGACCGCGTGGACCGCGACGGTGCCATCGGCTGGCTGCGCTGCGGGCTGGACGCCATGCGCCGCCGTACCCGCGCGATGGAGCCGTTTGATACGCGCCGCGCCTTACAGGACTACCGGCTCGTCATCCTCGGCACGCCCATTTGGGCGGGACGCTGCTCGAGCATCGCGCGCGGCTTCCTCAAGCGCCGCGGGCTGGAGGTGCAGAACATCGCCTATGTCGTCGTCCATGGCAGCGAGGAGCTGTATAAGGATGTGTGCGACCAGATGGACCAGTACGTCGATCACCCCCATGTGGCGGACGTCTCGCTGCGCATCGGCTCGGCGGGCTATCACTTCTGGCGCGACGAGTTCATCCGCAATGTGACGAACTATATGACGGCGGAGAGCTGAGCCGATGTGGGAGAAGCTGGAACAGATCGCGCGCCGTTACGCGGAGATCGGAGAGCTGCTGACCGTGCCCGAGATCTACGGCGACGCGAAGGAGCTGCGTAGGCTCACGCAGGAGCAGAAGGAGCTTGAGCCGGTCGCGCGATGCTATGAGGACTACCGCCGCGCGGAGCGGACCATCGCCGAGGCGACGGAGCTGCTCGCCGACGCCGAGCTGCGCGACATGGCGCAGGAGGAGCTGCGGCAGGCGAAGGCGGACAAGGAGCGGCTTTACGAGGAGCTGCGCGTGCTGCTCCTGCCGCGCGACCCGAACGACGGGAAAAACGTCATCATGGAGCTGCGCGGCGGCGTGGGCGGCGAGGAGAGCGCGCTCTTCGCGGCGGACCTCTACCGGATGTACTCCATGTACGCCGAAAAGCACGGCTGGAAGCTTGAGCTTTTGAACTACAACGACACGGAGCTGGGCGGTGTAAAGGAAGCCGACTTTATCCTCAACGGCGCAGGCGCGTGGTCGAGACTGAAGTTTGAAAGCGGCGTTCACCGCGTCCAGCGCGTGCCGGAGACGGAGAGCGGCGGGCGCGTCCATACCTCCACCGCCACGGTCGCGGTGCTGCCGGAGATGGAGGAGGTCGACGTCGACCTCCGGCCGGAGGACATCGAGATGCAGGTCTACCGTTCCTCGGGCGCGGGCGGGCAGCACGTCAATAAAACGAGCAGCGCCGTGCGGCTGATCCACAAGCCGACGGGCATTGTCGTGGCGTGCCAGGAGGAGCGTTCGCAGGTGCAGAACCGTGCGAAGTGTATGCAGATGCTCGCGAGCAAGCTCTATGAGATGGAGCGCGAGCGCGTGGAGAGCGCCGTGACGAACGAGCGCCGCGCGCAGGTCGGCACCGGGATGCGCAACGAGCGCATCCGCACCTATAACTTCCCGCAGAACCGCGTCACCGACCATCGCCTGACGGGGGACAGCAAGAATTTTAACATCGACGCCGTCATCAACGGCGACCTTGACCCGATCATTGACGCGCTGACCATGCAGGCGCAGGCGGAAAAGCTGCGCGAGAGCACGGAGAGCTGAGCGCTTCAGACACGCAGAAGGGGGAACCTTTTTGAATACCCGATACTTTACCATCACCGATCCGGTGCGGGAGAGTGCGGCGGTCGAACAGGCCGCGGACATCCTGCGCCGCGGCGGGCTGCTCGCCATCCCGACCGAGACGGTCTACGGCCTCGGCGCGGACGGGCTGAACGCGGACGCCGTGCGGCACATTTTTGAGGCC
>CALDMA010000356.1 GCA_937915075.1 uncultured Oscillospiraceae bacterium | reverse complement strand
CCGGCTGACGCTCGGCGGCTATGACTTCGCGGGCTATAAGAACCTGACGCTCGACGGGAACGGCGGGATGGAGGTCACGCAGACCGCGCGCTTCGGTGCGGAATGGACGCCGCGCAGCGACACGCCCTACCGCGTGGAGCACTACACGCAGGCGGCGGACGGCGGCTCCTATCAGCTCCTCGGCGGCGAAAGCTCCATCGAGAGCCGGACCGGCGAGACCGGCGCGAGCGTCGGCGTCAGCGGCCTGAACTGGAACCAGAGCGGACTGCGTCTGGTCAAGGTCACGGTGGACGGCACGGAGCTCGACAAGGAGACCGGCAGCTTCGTCGTCCGCGCGGACGGCGGGACGGTCGTGAAGCTGTTCTACGACCGCGAGGAGGTCACGCTGACCTTCGACAGCCAGGGCGGCAGCGCCGTCAGCCCCATCACGAAGGGCTACGGCCTGCGCATCACGATGCCCGCCGCGCCCACGAAGGAGGGCTATGATTTCGCGGGCTGGTACACCGACGCGGCGTGCAGCGACGGCTGCGCGTTTGCCGGACGGGTCATGCCCGACCGGAATACGACCGTCTACGCCAAGTGGACGGCGGGCGAATACGGCATCACCTATGTGCTCAACGGCGGCGAGAACGCGGACGGCAATCCGGTCAGGCACACCTACGGCACGGCGACGGTCATCCGCGACCCCGCGCGCACCGGCTATGACTTCGCAGGCTGGCTGGTGAACGGCGGCGAGACCGCGCGGACCGGACTGACGCTGGGTGCAGAGGAGTACAGCGGCCCCATCACCCTGACGGCGACGTGGACGGCGCAGAAGTACGACATTATCTATGAAATGAACGGCGGCGAGAACGCGGACGGCAACCCGAGCCAGCACACCTACGGCAGGGAGACCGTGATCTCCGCGCCGAAGGCGAGGGACGGCTATGCCTTCGCGGGCTGGCTGGTGAACGGCGGCGGGACCGCGCAGACCGCGCTGACGCTGGGCGCGACGGCCTATACCGCCGGTCCCATCACCCTGACCGCGACGTGGACGGCGGGCGCGCAGAGCGTGCTCGTGCGGCACAACGTGCTTAAGACCGACGGCTCCGGCTACGAGCTGAAAACCACCACGACGGTGAACGCCCATACGGGCGACGAGCTGACGCTGGCCGGACTTGCGAGCGCGGAGGTGGCGGTCGCGGACGGCATCGTCTACGACCGTGCCGCGGTCGACGGGACGGCGGCGGAGACCTACACGGTCCCCGCGCGCGGCGCCGTGGCCATCGACCTCTATTATGCGCGCGCACAGCACACGCTCGCGTGGCAGTTCAACGGCGGCACGCCGTCCGGCGGATACACCGGCGAGAGCGAGAGCAGCATTTACTACGACGCGGCGATCACCACGCCTACGGTGAGCAGGACGGGCTACGACTTCGCGGGCTGGTACGCGGACGCCGCCTTTACCGAGGTCGCACCGGCGAGGATGCCCGCGCATGACCTGACCGTTTATGCCAAGTGGACGGCGAGCGGCAGCACGGCCTACCGCGTGGAGCATTATCTGGAGAACGCGGACACGGACGGCTACGCGCTGGACGGCACCGTGAATACGACCGGCACCACCGAGGAGACCGTCACGGCGGAGCCGAAGGACTACGGCGAGGGCATCGCGTACAACGCGGCGAAGTCGGCGGCCAGCGGCACGGTCGCGGCGGACGGCTCGCTCGAGCTCAAGCTGTACTACGACCGCACGCGCTATACTGTGACCCTTGACGCCAACGGCGGCGAGCTTACCGGCGCGGCGGAGCGGACGCTCAAGTTCGGGCAGACGCTCCCGAGCGACGCGGCCGCGCGCACGGACTACGCCTTCCTCGGCTGGTACGAGGACGCGGCGTGCAGCGGCGAAGCGCTCACGACGATGCCCGCGCATAATGCGACCCTCTACGCCAAGTGGAGCGCGGACGAGGTCAACTACACCGTGAAGCACTATTACATGGGGCTGGACGGCAGCTATGCGGACAGCGCGGACGCGACGCGGACCCCCTCCGGAGAGGTAGACAGCCTTGCCGCGCTGGACGATCTCAAGGAAAATAAGGAGGGCTTTACTTACGAGAGCGGCTCCGTCTACCGCATCGACGGCGACACGGCGATCACCGAGCCGGACGTCCGGATCGAAAAGGATATGGTCGTGAGCCTGCGCTACAGCCGCAATCAGTATACCCTTACCTGGGACCTTGCGGGCGGAACGGCGGAGAACGCCTACACCAGCGGCACGGTCTACTACGGCGCGGCCATCACCGCGCCCGTGCCGAGCAGGCACGGCTACACCTATGTGTGGAGCGAAACGCCTGCCGCCGTGATGCCCGCGCAGAACCTCAGCTATACCGCGGTATGGACGGCGAACCAGCACGATGTGGTCTACAAGGACGGCGACGCCGAGCTGAGCCGCACGGCGACGGCCTACGGCGCCGGGGTGACGCTGGCTGCGGCCTGCACGAAGGAGGGCTACACCTTCGACGGCTGGCGCGTGGACGGCGCGGATGTGTCGGACGGCAGGTTCACCATGCCCGACGCGGACGTGACCGTCACCGCGCAGTGGACGCCGAACCCCTATACCGTCGCGTTCGACGCGAACGACGGCGAGGGCGAGATGGCGGACCAGAGCCTTATCTACGACAATTCGAACACGCTGACGGCAAACGCCTTCACCAGAACGGGCTGCGCCTTCACCGGCTGGAATACCAAGGCGGACGGCAGCGGCACGGCCTACGCCGATCAGGCGCAGGTCAGCAACCTGACGACGGAGAACGGCGGAACGGTCACGCTCTACGCGCAGTGGAGCATCAGGCAGTACACCATCACGTTTGAGACCGGCGGCGGCACGGAGATCGGCCCCATCACGCAGGACTACAGCACGGCCGTCACCGCGCCCGCAGACCCGACCCGCGCGGGCTACACCTTCGCCGGATGGGACAGGGAAATTCCCGAGACCATGCCCGCGGAGAACGTGACCATCACCGCGCAGTGGACGGCCAACACCTATACCATCGTGTACGATCTGGCCGGCACGGTGGACGGCGCGCCGGGGAAGAAGGTAACGAACCCGCAGTGCGGAACGGATCATCCCGACACTCATACCTACGGCACGGCAACCTATATTTCCGACCCGACGGCGACCGGCTACCTCTTTATGGGCTGGCTGGTCGGCAGCGATACGACGCCCAAGCAGAACCTGACGCTGGGCGCGGCGGACTACACCGACACGATCTCGCTCAAGGCGACGTGGAAGGCGATCGGCTATACCGTCGCGTTCGACGCGAACGGCGGCGCGGGCAGCATGGACGCGCAGAGCCTTACCTACGATACGGCGGCGGCGCTGACGGCAAACGCCTTCACCAGAACGGGCTACACCTTCCGCGGCTGGGGCACCGACGTGGATGGCGGCACGGTCTATGCGGACGGACTGGAGGTCGAGAACCTGACCACGGCGGACGGCGCGGTCATCACGCTCTACGCGCAGTGGAAGGCGAACGCCTACACCGTTGCATACGACCTCGGTTATGAGGGCAGCACAGTGAGCGGCGACGGCTTCCCGGCGAGCTATACGGTCGATGACAGCTATACGCTCGGCACACCGGAGACGAGATTGGGCTATGCATTCCTCGGCTGGTATGTGAAGGACGCAGACGGCGGGCTGACGAACACCAAGGTCACGACGCTGCCCGGCGGGTATGCTGAGAACTTGACGCTTGGTGCAAAGTGGGAGGAGCGGGTATTCCAGATCACCTATAGTTCGACCAATTTGCAGGGGTTGAACAATCCCAACGCGGAGACTGTGCCGCAGGGCGCGGCGCTTAAGCTCCGGCCCGCCTCTGCGCCGGGCTGGACCTTCCTCGGATGGGCGCTTGCTGCGGGTGCGGAAGTGATCGAAGGCTCGGTGACCGGAGAGGTCTCCATTACCCCGACGGAGGATATGACCATCTACGCCAACTGGGAGCACACTCTGCATACGATCACCTTTAAAACGGGCGGTTTTGGCAATGAGCAGGCGCCGAAAACATACTATTACAAGGATTCTGTGTCTTTGCCGAGGCCGAAGGACAATGGCCTGCAGGTCATCGGCTGGACGGCGAGCGACGGGACGGTGTATGACGTCGAAAACGGAACGACCAGCTATGTAATGCCGGATCACGACCTCGAGCTGACGGCGATCTGGGGACTGGGCGATATCAAGAGTACCGCAGATTTTAATTACGTTGCGAGCAAATCGAAGGTCGAGAAGTTTGTGAACACGACGATCAAACAGACGGTCAATCTGAACGCCGATGTCACCGTTAAAGAAGGAGCACAGCTGGATCTGAGCAATTTCAACGGTACATTCAACGGCAAGGGGTGTACGATCACCGTGGAGAAGAAAGACAATAACAGTAATTATGTGCCGCTCTTCAACAAGATCGGAGTCTCCGCCAAGATAAAAGATACGAATCTTCTTTTTAATGCGGAGGCAAGTGTCGTTTACTGCTCCAGAACACCCCTGACGGAGAATGGATGCTGGGGTGTGTTTGCCAGCAATATCCTTGCAGGCGGCGAGATGGAGAATTGCCATGTGATCAGAGACGTAGGCTTTGCCTTCTACAATATGAACTCGTATACGAAAACAACCTACAATTATTTCGGTGCGCTGGTCGGTTACAACGAGGGTACGCTGATATATGGCTCGACCGAAAAAGCTGCGAATATAAGGATTACAATTGGCGCTGTAAGCGGTGACACGAGCAGCAGCAAGATGAATAACAACTATATTGTCGGCGGCGTGGTCGGAAAAAATGGGGGAACCATCGTGTTCAACGAAAATGGCTATACCGTCAAGTCAACGGTACAGACAGGCGGAGCGGACTTTAACTACATCAGAGTCGGCGGCGTGGCCGGCGAGATGATAAGGCAAACCGCGAGGATCGAGTTCAACGCGCCCAAGAATGGGACAATATACACCGCCTATAAAAACACAGGAAATGCAGCGGATTGCAGACTGACCCGGGGGAATCTGGTCGCCTTCTGCAATGCTGGAACGATCTTCCGGAAAAAGGTGAACGGCGAGCTTTGCAGCCCCACCTTCTACACCGATGATACAAGCGTGACAAAGCTGATAGACAACAAACTCAGCAGCGGATTTACCCCCTTCAAGGACGAAGGTGAGGCGGCTACATCGCTGGAGTGGATTCCTACGTATATTAAAGCGTGGGAATGAGCGGCAGACCTGACCGGACCCCTATGAGAAGATTTCTTGCCCTACTATTAACCATGATGCTCCTCGCCTCCGCCGCGCAAGCGGCGGAGGCCGGGGAGCCGCGCGCTTTTGCGGGGGAGAGCGCGGGCGCGGCGGCGCGG
>CALDMA010000355.1 GCA_937915075.1 uncultured Oscillospiraceae bacterium | reverse complement strand
GCTCGCGAAAGAGAATTTTGAAGCCCTGACCTTCAGTTTCGTAGAGCGTCAGCCGGATAGAGTTGGAGCCGATGTCGATGATCGCCTGCTTCATTCGGCCTCGCCGACAGCCTCGGCAGTTTCCTCCTGTGCGGCGCTTTCCGCATCGTCTTTTTCCTCTACTGCGGGTTCGGCTGCGGATTCGTCCTCAGCCGCAGCATCGCTCTCTGGCATGCGGAACACCAGGATCGCCTTGGCGGAGTTCGTCACGGAAAAGGTCACCAGCTCCCAGCCGTCCTGCGCCTTTTCGTTGGCGGTTTTCTCAATGGCCGCAGCCATCTTCTTTGCCTTGGGCGCGTAGTCGATCACGATGGTTTTGTAAGTCATAAGAATGCCTCTTTTCTTTATATTTTGCATCGGCACGATACCGATGCTTGATTATTATGGTACGGGGATGCAAAATCGCACTTAATGCAGGGAAGGGAATGATGCGGCTTGATGAGCGTGTACAACGACCCATAATAATTATAATCCGGCTCTGGCAACCCAGCAACACATTCTTGCAAGAATTTTGTAAAATTTAAAGAGCGTATAATTGCCAGCTTGTCGATAAACCCGTTCTGTCATTCCGAGGAGCACCCCAAGGGCGCTTGCTTCGCGGCGCGAAGCAACGTGGGAATCCGCAATCTTTTGGCCGCAAATTTGCATAAAAACGCAAGAATTGCTCATTTTGGAAACGGATTACTGCGCCAGTCTGCGGACTGGCGCAGCAAATGCCATGAGTATTTTATCAGTTCAGCGTCCCGCGCAGTGGCAGGCAACAAAGCGGTTACCAACAGGGCGCATTTGGGGCGCTTCACTGCGGCAGCGTTCCATTGCATAGGGACAATGCGTGTGAAACCTGCAACCGGACGGCGGGTCTGTTGGACTTGGCAGTTCGCCCGTCAGAAGCGGCTTTTCTTCAAAGCGTGCGATGGGATCGGCCTTGGGTATGGCGTTGATGAGGAAGCGCGTATACGGGTGCAGCGGTGCGGCGTAAACCTCGGCTGTGGGGCCGATCTCGCATAGCCGTCCGAGAAACATCACGCATATCCTGTCAGAGATGAAGCGTACAACGGACAGATCGTGGCTGATGAAAAGGTAGGTCAGTCCGCGTTCGCGCTGCAGCCGGCGCAGAAGGTTGAGTATCTGATTCTGCACCGAAACATCGAGTGCGGAAACCGGCTCGTCACAGACGATGAGCGCCGGGTCAAGCGCGATGGCGCGGGCAATACCTATCCTTTGGCGCTGCCCGCCGGAGAACTGGTGGGGATAGCGGTAAAGGAACTCTTCCGGAATCCCGACATCGCGCAGAAGCGAACACACGCGCTTGGTCGTCTCCTCCTTTGTGCAGCAGAGCTTATAGGTTTTCAGCGGTTCCGCGACAATATCGCGCACGGTCATGCGCGGATCAAGCGAAGCGTAAGGGTCCTGAAATATGAGCTGCATGCGGCGGCGGTACGGGGCGAAGTCCTTTTCACTGAGCGATGTTATTTCCGTCCCGCCAAGCGTTATCTCGCCGGACGTTGCCTTTATGAGCCGGGTGAGCGTTCGCCCGAGCGTCGACTTACCGCAGCCGGACTCACCCACAAGGGCGAGCGTCTCACCCTTGAATATCACAAGCGACACATCCGAGACGGCATACACTTTTTTCCTGTTTTTCAGGGCAAACTCTTTTGTCAGCCCCTTTGCCTCCAGAAGTATTTCGCTCATGAACGCACCTCCGTGATATTGATACAGCGCACAAGATGACCGGGAGACACCTCCCGCAGTTCCGGCGCAGCATCCCCACAGTGCTCTCCGCACTCGGAGCACCGCGGGGAGAAGCTGCACCCAGTAGGCAGATGCAGCAGATTCGGCACGACGCCTGGAATTGTCTCCAGCTCGTCATTGCCGCGCTCAAGCGAGGCGACGGCGGACATAAGTCCGATGGTATACGGGTGCGACGGATGGGCAAAGAGCTCAAACGTCTCCGCCTGTTCTACAACACGCCCGGCGTACATCACATATACATAGTCGCACATCTGCGCGATAACGCCAAGGTTGTGCGAAATGATGACAATGCCGGAGCCAGTCTCATCGCGCAGCGCGCGCATGAGCTGGAGTATCTGCGCCTCGACGGTCACATCCAGTGCCGTGGTCGGCTCATCGGCGATGACGAGTTTGGGGCGGCATATCATCGCCATCGCAATCATCACCCGCTGCCGCAGACCGCCGGACAGCTCGTGCGGATAGCAGTTATAGCGACGTTCGGACTCGGATATGCCGACCTTGCGGAATATGCGCAGTACCTCCGCCTTTGCCTCCTGCGGCGTGACCTTGCGGTGCAGCAGCAGCGCCTCGCGCACCTGAAGCCCGACGCGCATCACGGGGTTGAGACTCGTCATAGGCTCCTGAAATACCATGCCTATCTCCTCGCCGCGCACGGTGGACATTTCGTGCTCGGAAAGCTCCGTCAGCTCCTTGCCCGATAGCTTTATGCTGCCGCTGACAATTTTTCCGGGATAGCGCAGGAGACGCACGATGGAGCGCGCCATCATGCTCTTGCCACAGCCGGATTCGCCCACAATGCCGATTATTTTGCCGCGTGGGACGGATATGGACACATCGTTGACTGCTTTGACTTCGCCATGCTGCGTGAAGAAGCTGGTACACAGATGCTCGACATTCAATACTATCGCGTTATCCATTGCCGACCCTCCTTCACTGGTTTTTGAGATGTGGGTCAAGTACGTCGCGCAGACCGTCGCCGAGGAAGTTGAACGCGAGTACTACGAGCATAATGGCAATACTCGGTGAGAGACTGAGCCACGGCTGGCTATATAGAAACTGCCGTCCCTCGTTTACCATCAGCCCCCATGAGGCTTGCGGTGGTTTTATACCGATGCTCAGAAAACTCAACGAGCTTTCCGAGAGTATGGCAGAGGGAATATTCAACGTGAAGAGCACGATGAGCGACGGAATGCAGTTTGGCAGGATGTGCCGAAACATGATCACCAGTTTCTTTACGCCAATGGACTGCGCCGCTTCCACAAACTCCGTCTTCTTGAGCCTGAGCGTTTCCGCGCGCACGATGCGTGCGACGCTTGCCCAATTGACAAGCGCCAGGGCGAGAAAGATATTTATCATTCCATCGCCGAGAGTATACATTATCACCATCGCGAGGAACATCGACGGGAACGCGAGCATGACATCCGCAATTCGCATGATCGCGGCATCAGCACTTCCGCCGCTGTATCCTGCGATTATGCCGAGAATTGCCCCTGCAAGCATGGAGATAACCGTCGGCACAATACCGACCAGCAGTGACACACGTGCGCCATACAGCATACGCGTCAGCACGTCGCGCCCGGCCTCATCCGTGCCGAGCAAGTGCTCGCGCGACGGAGGCGCAAGGCGGTTGAAAAGATCCATGCCGTCAAAGGTATACGGCGTGAGTACGGGTGCGAGGATGGCGGCGAGAACGAACAGCAGTATCACCACGGCAGACACTGCGGCGAGCTTATTCTCCCGCCAGAGACGCATTATAACAGAGGCGAAGGTTTCCGCCTCGCCAAGCTGTGCGCGCAGTTCATTTGAAAGTTCGGGAGATTTTTTCATGCTCATACCTCTTTGCTTATCCGTGGGTCAAGCACGGCATATAGGCAATCGGCGATGAGATTGCCCAGAATGACGAGAAGGGTCGAGAAGAGAATCGTCCCCTGCAAAAGCGGAATGTCACGCCCTTCTATTGCCTGTACAAGCAGACGGCCAATGCCGTTGACGGAAAACACCGTCTCACATATCACAGCACCGGAGAGGAGGGAGGACAGCTGCACTGCCATCATTGTTATCACCGGCAGCAGTGCGTTTCTTAGTGCATGCACGGTGATAATACCAACCTGACGGCGTCCCTTGGCACGTGCGGTATCTATATAGTCCGCCTGCATGACCTCCAGCAGCGTGGAGCGCGTGAGGCGGGCGATGCTGCCCGCACTGTTCCAGCCGAGGGCGATGGCGGGGAGAATATACCCCCGCCAGCTGTCCACGCCGGAGATGGGAAGCCATTTGAGCTTGTATGCCAGGAAATATTGCAGTACCATAGCTACCATAAAAACCGGAACTGATACACCCAGCAGCGACATGCCCATGAAGAAATGGTCGAGTATCCCGTTTTTCTTCACCGCGGCGATTACACCGCAGATTATGCCCGTCACCCACGCGATGAGCGCTGCCGCGAACGCAAGGCGCACAGTATTGGGAAATGCCGTGCCGATGAGCTCCGTCACACTGCGGTTGAGGGAATAGCTCGTACCGAAGTCGCCGCGCACAGCGCCAGTAATATAGTGCCAGAACTGCACGTACATCGGCTGATCCAGGCCAAGTTCGCTCGTCATGCGCTCGATTGTTTCTGTTTTGGCGTGCTCGCCCATCATCGTAACAATGGCGTTGCCGGGCACGATGCGCAGCATTATGAAGATAAGCAGCGCCACGCCGAGCATTACTATAGCGGCTTGCATGACGCGGCTAAGTATATTTCTTGCCAAGAGTTTAGCCTCCTAAATGCACAGCACGGACGCCCGATATTCCGGGCGTCCTGCCGCGCATTGATATTTATATTTACTGCTTGAGCGTTACGTCGCTGACGTAAAAATTGCTAAACCCCGCCCAATAGGGGACAAAGCTCTCCACGCGATCGCCAATCGCAAAAAGGTGCGTACTTCCCAACAGCGGAACCCATGCAGCATCATCAACAACGATCTTCTCTTCAAGTGCTTGGTACTCGGCCATGCGCGCAGCGTCATCCGTAATGCCGGAGGCTGCGGTAACGCGAGCCATGACTTCCGTATCATGGTAGTTCAGACTGCGGATGCGGGTCTTGTCGGTGCCGCCGAAGAAAGTATACATGATGTTGGCGGGATCATTGTAGTCCATCGTCCACGTGGCAATGAAGGAATCCATCTCGCCGGACTTACGCAAATCGAGCCAGGATGACTCGTCATAGCTCTTTATCTCTGCATTGATGCCGATCGCCTGCAGATTCTGCTGTACTGTCTGATACACGAGCTTCAGATTGCTGGATGCGGAGGAGTCCATGGAAAGTTCAAAGCTTATCTCACCGTCGGCATAGCCCGCATCGGCGAGCAGTGCCTTTGCGCCATCAGGGTCATAGGCGGGACGTGCGAGCTCCTTATTGAAGCCCCAGACGCCTTCGGGGATGATGCCGTTTTCAACGATGGCGTTCCCGGCATAGATGGAGGCAACGATGCTGTCTGCATCGATTGCCATCTGCAGCGCCTTACGCACGTTGACGTCGGAGAGGTACTGATTATTCTCGTTGAGCGCGAAGTATGTGAGCCCGACCCGGGAC
>CALDMA010000354.1 GCA_937915075.1 uncultured Oscillospiraceae bacterium | reverse complement strand
TACATGCTCCGCCATCGGGGACGACGGGGTGATGGGGAAAATGCCGGCGACCTCAGTGAACGCATACGAGACGTAAGCCGCAGCCTCGTTGCCGTCCATGATTGCTATGTTTTTTGCCATTGATCAAGCCCTCCTTGACTTAAATTGTTCCTCTTATGGCCTTTATTGTAGCGAAGCGGCAAAAGAAAAGATTTGCACGATTTCATATTTTTTTTGCCGCTTCTCTTGCGTTGTGAAAGGTATTCGCCGATACCGACGACAGGGTGAAACCACCTTATATATTAAAGTGTTGCCAGGGGGGCGACATATCGGGGGCGACGGAGTAAAGTATCTGAAAATCGGCAAAGAAAAAGATGGATTCAGCAAAGCGGAGAAACCAAAGCGCTGCTACAATGACCTCAATCAGCGGGAAGATCGCTGAGCACAGAAATTTTGCCGGAAGAAAACCGGCTTATTTTAAGGAGGACATTATTATGGATATGAGTTATCTGAAAGACATGCCCATCGCCGTGCTGGGCGGCGGTGCTGTCGGCAAGACGATGGCTGCAGACTGCGCGATGGCGGGCAAGGAAGTTCGCATCTGGGATCAGCCCCGCTTCGCCAAGACGAACTTCCTGAACATTGAAAAGACCGGCATCACGCTCAGTGGCGCGCAGTTCAGCTTCTTCGGCTTCCAGCGCAAGGGCACCGCCAAGGTCGCTCTGGCCACCGACGATATGGCGAAGGCCGTCAAGGGCGCCGGCATCATCATTGTGGCTGCTGTTGCCGTGGCCCATGAGACGATCTTCCGTGAGCTCATTCCTCTGCTTGAGGACGGTCAGGTCATCCACATTCTGCCCGATAACTGCGGTACGTTCGTTATGCGCAAGCTCATGCGCGAGATGAACTGCACCAGGAAGGTCATCGTCGGTGCGTGGTACACTGCTCCCTACGGCATCCGCGTCGTCCGCCGCGGCGGTGTTGTGACCAACGAGTGCAAGGTCGAGGACCGCATCACCACCATCCGCGGCTGCGCTCTGCCCGACACCGATACCGATGACTTCATGGCATCCGCCTGGTACATCCCCGCGTTCGACGCCATCATGGACGCTCACGGCGAGGTCACGATCTCCAAGAAGGGCGAGGAGTTCCATCACGGCTTTGTCCGCGGCAACACCGTGCTCGATATCAACCTTTCCAACGTCAATCCGGTCATCCACGTTCCCGGCGCTGTCCTGGGTGCTGCGGTGATGCAGAACTTTGACACTGTTCTCGGTCAGGAGAAGAAGAATTACTCCCTCTATGGCTTCGCCCTGTGCCCGGCCATCGCCGAGGTCCAGGCCAAGTTCTGGGAGGAAGAAAAGGCGCTGGCTGCCAAGATGGAAGTTGGCCTGTGCACCGTCAACTACGAGGACTTCTTCTCCCGCACCACGATGTACGGCAAGGAGTACATGGGCCCTGATTTTGCCGTTCCCTTCACCGAGCGCTATGAGAACTTCTACGGCGACGGCCCGTTCGATCTGGAGAACCGCTACATCACTGAGGATGTTCCCGTTGGCTGCTATCTGATGAGCCAGCTCGGCAAGAAGTATGGCGTTGCCACCCCGATCATCGACTCCATGATCCTGCTTGCCAGCACCATGCTCAAGCGCGATCTCGCCGGCGAGAGCAAGTACACGCTCGATTACCTGGACATCGGTCACATGACTCACGAGCAGCTGCAGGCCTACCTGCGCAAAGGCGTTTATACCGCAAAGTAAGGCTTTTCTTGCCGCCTGAAATGTGGCTTGCACGAGGCGGATGCATTGTATGTATCTGCGCGGGCAACAGTATTTTCTATAAGGTGCAGCGGGCACAGGGAAGGCATTCCCTGTGCCCATTGCACATGTGTGTTTGAAGAGGCAGATTTCGAGTATTGCCAAATCAAGAATTCTTATATTGCCGACACCGGGCATAGTTGCTATACTGAAAGAAAAAAGAAAGGGAGGCAAGACACTATGAGACTGGAGCAGTCACAAAAGCTGATACAGAGGTTGGCCCTGACACAAACGATGCGCCAGTCGTTGGATTGCCTACAGCTCTCCGCGCCAGAGCTGACGGAGTATGTACAGGAGATCGCGCTGTCGAACCCTCTGCTGGATGTGCAGGCACCGGCATACTATGAAACAGAACTGCCGACGGAGACGGCACCGTCCCAATACGATGCCATCGAGGTGCGCGGCGAGGACGCATGGTACGGTATCCTGCGTGGTGGGGATAACATGCCCGACATCGCGGCCTATCTGACACGGGAGAAGACCCTCCGTGACCACTTAAATGAACAGATTGGGCAGATGAAATTGGTGGATGACGAAACGCTGCGGCTGTGCCGCTTCCTGATCGACTGCCTGGATGAGCGGGGCTATCTGGACTGCCCGCTCGAGGAACTGTCGCAGGAATTCGATATTCCCCTCTTTTCGCTCGAGCAGGCGTTGTACGCCGTGCAGATGCTTGACCCGCCAGGAGTGGGGGCGCGCAGCCTTGCCGAATGTCTAACGCTGCAGCTTGCCCAGAGCCGTTCATTTGACTCGCTGACGCTGTCCATTGCCCGCGACGGGCTGGAGCTGCTGGGGAGGCGCGACTACGGCGGCCTTGCCGCGCTGTTGGGTGTGAGCATGGGCGAGGCGAGGCAGGCAGCGGCGAAGGTGCTGGGACTCAACCCCATTCCCTCACGCAGCTTTGCGAGCGGTGAACAAGTGGCCTGCATTGTGCCAGATGCGGTGTTTTCTGTGGAGCGGGGAAAGCTTGTGATCGAGCTGAATGAGCGCATCCTGCCGCGGTTGTCGGTGAACGCAGAATACTCTGCACTGCTGACGAGCTCGCCTGACCTCGAAGTACAACACTATGTGAGGGAAAAACTTGGCGAGGCGCAGGCGCTCATCCGCGGCGTACACACGCGCTGCGACACACTCCTGCAGCTGCTGACGCTCGTGGGCGCGGAGCAGCGCAGCTACTTCTGCGCGGGCGGAGAGCTCGCACCGGTCACGATGCAGCAGCTGGCGGAAAAAATGGACGTGAGCACCTCTACGGTGAGTCGAACAGTACAAAGCAAATACATCCAGTTTCAGGGAAAGATACTGCCTTTGCGTGGCTTTTTCACTACCGCTATCCGCGCCGATGCCGCCGTTTCCTCCCACTCGGTCAAGCAGCGCATCCGCAGCATGATTCAGGTCGAAGACTCGAACGCGCCGCTCTCGGACGAGGCGCTGCGGCTGGCACTTTCGGCGCTTGGCATCGAGGTGAGCCGCCGTGCGGTGGCAAAATACCGCATGGCGATGGACATTCCGTCCTCGTCCCAACGCAGAAAGCGCTGAAGGCGCAAAAGTGTTTTGGCGTATATAACATCCATAATATCAGCGATCCTTTATGAAATGCAGCAGACTCAGGGAATCTTCCT
>CALDMA010000353.1 GCA_937915075.1 uncultured Oscillospiraceae bacterium | reverse complement strand
ATATCCATCTGTTCTTTGTGGCGAACCAAATCACAAATGCAACGCTCTTTATCATATAATCGTACTTCCGCTCCCTGTGGAGAGAGTGTCTGCGTAATACCAAGCTCATAGATTTCTCTCGGCAAATAATGACACCGCAAATTAGGATTATCTCGTTTTAATATGGAGATGTTCTTATCTTTCGGAACGGTAATATCATAGATGTGCGGCGTTCGATCTGAAAGCCCCCATAAGTATAACGCAGTACCGTAAGAAAAAATAGCGTCACGGCACTGCTCTTGAAGCAGTGCGTATTCGTCCGGCATGCCAGATGCAAGCACATACAGTCCTTTGCGTACCTGTTCCAGCTTCCCGGCATTGGTATATTTGCGCAGCATAGGTCTGCTGATACCAAGTGCTTCAACCTGTGCTGTCCGAACAAATCCGTTGTTTGCCTCAGCTAATTCGTTTATTCGTATCCATATCTGATCCATGACACACCCCTCCTCACAAAGACATTTACATTCTTACTTCACATTATATTAAACGGCAGTAAAAATGTAAACACTTTTTCGATTATTAGTGTGTCCTAATTGCAAACTCCTATGCAAAAAGGGATGCCACCGAGGTGGCATCCCTTTCATCATGGGTTACTATGCTGCATTCTTGTTCAATGACCATAAGCCTCGCCCGTCGTGGGTGAAGTGCTTGGGATTGATCTGCAGCGTCTGGCGGATCTTTTCTTTCCACCACTGATTTTTTCGTGCCTTGGTATAAGGCGCGACCTGTTCATAAATGTATGCAAGAGATACGGGATCGGGACAGTCTTCCAGCACAGCGGCAACTACATCCCGCCAAGTGGCACCGCTCATATCGCGGATATCTTTCTGCACAGGCTGCGTCATCAAAATCGGGTACACCAAAGGCGCATCCTTTCTGAGAATCAACAGATACTCATGCAGAATGGGAATAAAATGTCCGCTGTACTGCGTCTGATTTGAGAAACAATTGTGCTGAGCTTTGATAATAACATTTTCCAGCGTGCCCGGCTTGATCAGTTCGAAGATCATGCTGTAAAGCCGACCCTTTTTCTTGATATCGCCGACCAGCACAGCCATCCTGCCGCCGCGCTCCAATGCACAAAACTGTTTCATCATGGCGTAATTCATGACGCGCACGAAATCCTCCCATTTGTGGATCCGTGACAGGTCGAACCGGCGGGGATCATAGCCGTATTTTGACTGTACCTCCGATGCCTTGTACATCACATCCGAATATGTGATCAGATCCCAATACGGAGGATGCCAGAACACAAACTCTGGGCGTTCAGGTATCTCGCAATTGATGAGATCGAAACCGCTGTGGAGATCGTAGCAGTGGCTGGTGATCCCCATGGAACGGGCAGCATCCTGCGTTGTGCCGCTGCCGCACATGTAGTCACAGATCTCATTTGGCTTGAAAAAGCCGATCAGATCCTCAATCAGTTTGGGCGAGCAGTTGCCGCGATACCGATTGCTGCCGCCGGTTCCACGCTCCGGATACGAAACGATGGAGGTGAGTCTGTTTTCAGGACTCATAACCGCCTTCTCCTTTCGTATGCACATACAGGCAGCAGTCAGCGCATTCCGGCTTGCCTGAACCAATGCAAAGCGGGTATGGGTTGTCTGCTTCCGGTGTGAAGCAATCCGGCTGTGCTAATGCCTGCTGGACCAAATCGTGGGCAGCCTCAGATACACTTTCCCAATACGCTTCCCAGTAATGGTCATTGTGCCCGAGCTGTTGTTCAATGCGCTCTGGTATGGCCGAGTTGGTGATGAGCTTTTGGTACTGCGTCGCACTCATTGCTGCGACTTCCTCCCACTCTTCAATTTGTGATATGAAGTCTTCTGTCCGGCATTGAGCCTTATACAGTCTTCCGACTTTTTGAATGTGCTGCGTGGACATCGTCAGAGGCTGCGGCAGGATCGATATCTCATAGTGATTGTCCATGTAGTCACCCTCGATATACCCCTTGTAGGAATCCTTAGAGGTATCTGCAACATAAGCGCCGGAATCCGACCATTGCGGGATGGCGCCGCTATCGAGTTCTTCCCGGAGTTTGTCCATCATAATGCGTTTTGCATCATCATAATCCGTGAATAGCTCGCAGAAGTTACCGTGTTCACCGTTAACGGCCCAGTCTTCCATCACAATGTAGATGGGGACCTTTTTTCTGACGGTATGCAGGTCGTCCAACGGACGGATCATTTCAGGTGCCATGATAACCATGTCCAGTACGATATCATCCAAAGTTTTAGGTTGGTCATACAAATCAGAAAAGGTCTTTTCCAGCGCTTTGATCTCATGCGGCATGACGGGTGGGTCAAACTCGCAGTAGATGTCAGGCGTTTCGTTTTCAGTTTCCTTATCCTTGCCGTCATAGATGGCGGTTATGCGACCGTAAAGCCCCTGGTACTCGCTTTCAGCAGTGCTGACAATGGCTCCACCGATCGTGTATGTGACGCCTTCATACTCAAATTCAGCGCCCTGTCTGTTCAAAATCATTTTGTGTGCCTCCTCTTTAGATGTGGCAGTCAACACCGACAATAAAATGATCGTCAGGGATACTATCCAGATAGGCTGATAGCATTTGACGCCATGCGTCCGGCTCCTTGTCGTTGCTGCTGATACCCCACCAGCCCATGTCGCCCTTGGAGGTCCATTCTCCATCCCGAAGGAAGGAATAGGCTTCAGGGATCATGCGCTGATCCGCTGCGAGACCGTTGCGGCGGAGGTATGCTTCCTCACTCTCGCCCTTAAAGTAGATCTGGGTCAGGAACGAGAAGATTCCATCCTCCGTGATTTTCCAGAAGCTGCCTTCTGGGGCCTTGCCGGAATGAAAGGCTTCCGTAAGAAGCTCAAAGCTCTTTTTTGCGTGCTGCACTTCCCACTCTTTCATGAGATCCCATGCAATATCCTTTTTCCTCGCACCGCAGACCCAGAGATAGCCTTCAGGCGCTTCACATGTGGTATCTTCATCGCCATAGGATCGCTCTCCGAGGATATATTCTGCCGTGTCTCTGACGAGGAACTGGAATGGCCAGCGGCCGCCGATGGAATACCAATCCCAGAATGCGTTCGGGTTGCAGTAATACCCATACGCATTGTACTGGCGGTCGAAAGTATAACCACAGTGTTCCTCAGCATACTGTTCCAAAGTCGGATAGAGCTTTTTTACCGGATACTCGGGGAGTGCGCGCATCTTCTTTGCTTTCTTTGTGCGCATCTCGTGCCCAAGGCGACCGGCCTTCCGCTGGTACACCTTGCCGTCCTTGATGCGATATTTTCCGGACACGGTCTGATCATACATGGAAACAATAACGCCGTTCGGGAGGCGGACACAGTTGGTCTTATCGGTTTCATAATCCCGGTGAAGGTCATCGGTCCGGTCATCAAACTCCAGATATTTCGGATCATCTGTTCCTTCGCAGAAGGGAGCCATCAGCTCGCTGATTTCGTGTTCAGCCGAGCGCTCTAGTGTACTGACTTTGTTCTGCAGATATCTCAGGGTGACCCGCAGCACGAGGTTTTCGGGTTCCTTTTCCAATTTTCCCTTGATCTCCGCAATCTTCGCTGCATAGTAGCTGTTTTCCTCGCAGTTTTCCTCCTGTGCGGGCAGATAGAAATTGACCAATGTAACAAAGTGACTCATTTTTTGAATTCCTTTCCTGATGTAAGATAGACGGGCAGCAGGAAAAGAATCCGCTGCCCGTCATTGTGAATTGTAATATTCCTGTTAGACCCGCATATGCTTCTTGACCGCTGCGGTCAGCTTTACGGGCAGTTGATTCATATCTGTGATGTCCATGAAGGCGTCACCATAGATTCGCTCGATGTTCTGTTTGTCCTCACCGATGGCAGCCGCAATGAACAGGATGCCCTTTCGCCGATACTCCTGCTTGATGCCACGGAGATCTTCCTCAGCGGCACTGCCGTAGTAGCCGGAGGCTGCCGGCTGTCCGTCGGATACAAGGATCAGGATTTTGACCTCCTCCGGCCGCTTGGCCAGCTGCTCCGCAACAAAGCGAAGCGCGGCGCCGTCCCGGTTGCTGCCGCGAGCGGCGATATCCATCATGCGATACTTGTCATCGTTGTCGATGCTCTCAAACTCTGCGTAAGAATACAGTTCTACGCCGCTGCCGCTTGTGGAATGGCCATAAACGGTGACCGGAATATGCAGTGCCTGACAGAAGTCGTACAGAATGATTGCCGAAGCCCTGGCATAGGTGCAGCGGTCGCAGGAACACATGCTTCCGGATTCATCCAGCAGAAGACCCACGGACATTTGTGGAATCTCGTTGGGCAGGGCGTTCTTATAGAACACTTTACCATCGTTCCGGCAGAGAGCGTGGGCATCCAACCGGCGTCCCATCATGAGTCCAGTCTGCTTGCCGCCGCGCTGTTTGTCCTTCAGCTGCTGCAAAAGACTTTTCTGCAGCTGTCGGGATATATCCAGCAGGGGCGGGGCAACGGCGTTATACTGATCTACAAGATCCTCGTCGATGGTGGAAATTCGATTCACGCGGATGTCAATGCCGGCATGGATATCCCCATAGGAGATGTTCTGGGCCACTTCGTTGAGTTCCCGTGTCCGCTCGTTCTCCAACTGTTCACAGGCAGCTCTCTCAGCCATTTTGTCCAGCAATCGATTGATGTCTTCTGCTGCACGGTCATAATGCTCGCGCACATATGCGTCATTGCGATTGATTGTCCCTCCACCGCCTTCTGAAACGCGTTCGGTCTGCTGATAGGGGATGCGTCCGCCTTCTTCTGTGGATACTTCCTGCTTTCCGCCGGATAAACTTGCCGTTTCACAAGCAACCGTGCCTTCTTCTGCCGGATTTTCAGTCTGGGACGCATCGGCTGAAGAAGGCTTGGACTCAGAATCAGTCTGGGGAATCGTTGCTTCAGAAGCGCTGCATTCCTCAGACTCACTCGCTTCCGCCTGAGCGGCCGTCTGTGCCCGTTTCCCGGCACTGGCCGCGATACAGGCTGTACCCATTTCAGGGACTGGTGTGCTGGTGCCTTCACCACACGATGTACTGCCAGCAATCGCCTGCAGGATTTGTGCCAGTGTTTCAGCCAGCGACTCATCAGAACCGGATGCTTTGGCTGCTTCCTGCCGCTTTTTGCAGAGTTCCAGAAAATCCTCAATGTAGTCCCAGCAGCGGATCAGGATGAGATTGACTGCCTTGAGCCGTTCTTTGCCGGATGGGTTGACGATAGCGGCATCCAAATCGTGGATCAGTTTGAATACAACTTGGATGCGCTCATCGCGAAGGGGTGCATCACCATACTTGATCTCGCCAAACTTCACATACGACAGCATGATCTGCAGGATGCTCTCAAATGTGTGACAGCTCCCATCATCCTCTTTTTCGATAAGCTCTGTAACTGTGGGAATGCTTTCATACTGCTGTTCCCGCAGCGCTTCCAGACAGTTGCCCAGCGTACCGCGGAACTGCGCAAGGATCCGGTTCTCAATATAGGCATCCTCTATGACATTGGAAATCTGGTGTGCGATATACCGTAGCATTTCCATATTCTGCGGCTCTCGTTTTGCGTATTCCCATAAAGCCCGTTCATTAGCAGCATCCATAGGCAGCTTGTAGATGGGAGCCGCCGGATACCACTTGCCTCGGCTGAGATAATTGTCATAGGTCTGACCCGCCAGAAAGTCCGTATACAGGCAGTGCCCCAGCTCATGGGCAAACAGGCCGCAAACGGTCTCGTAGCGGTTCTCTCGCCCTCTGTTCCGAGTCACCAGCTTGTGCCCTGCATTGATCAGCACCGACAGGTTGTTGGTACAGGCCACCTCACCAGACTTTGGACTCCAGCTGATGGCGACATGGATGCGGCGGTTATACTTATACCGCCGCGTCTGTGCCATAGCCATGTCTTCAAAATGGCCCGCAAGGATGCGGGATGTGAAGAATTGCCGGTCTGTGATCTTACTGCGCTTCTCATTGAGCAGCTGCTTGACCCGTTTGTGACTCACTCTTGCCATGAAGAGTTGTCCTCCTTCCTCTTGTTTTGTTATGCCGATGTGCGTTTCCGCTTCGGAGCGAACATCGGATCCAGAATCGTTGTGATCAGCGCCTCCCGGTCTTCTTCATCTGCGGTGGCCTTACTGATAACGGTATACTGAGCTGACAGGTAGGGATCGCCGGATATCTCCGAACTGATGACCCAGTCGATCAGGCTGCGCATACCGCAGGCCCCATCTGTGATACTGTTTTTTCTGCAATAGTCGGCCATATCGTTGACCACCTGCACCATTTGGGAAACCAGATATTCGTCTGTGCACCCGGTCACCGCCATAGCACGCTGTACCATGACTTCAGGCTCCGGAAGCTCGATGTCTTTTACCAGACTCATTCTGTCCACGACCGACTGGTTCATCTGTCGGCAGCCTTCGTAACTGACATTGGTCGTCACGACAACGATCGTGTCCGGATGCCGGTGGATGATCTCTCCGGTGGGTAGTGTGATGGAACCATCCTGTTCCAGAAGAGAATTGAGTCCCACCAAAACGCCTGGCTGGATGATCGTGGAAGGTTCCTGTATCTCAACCAAGTACCCATGCTTCAACGCCTTGACAAAATCCGTTTCCACATAGGTGTAGCTTTGACCGGAATTCTGCTGGTTTTCGGCGCGCTTACTGAGCGCCTGTACCTTTTCCGTGACTTTTTCCAGTACAACGCTCATGCAGTCCTGCACGGTTGCTGCTGGCTTTTCCACGCCGGTCAATGCCTGATAGACCCCGGCGGGGTCATAATCCATATCGTCCAAATCGGGGAGGTGCATGAGTTTTGCCACATTGGCATAGTTGATGCCGCCCATGGATTTGAGTGTTTCACGCTCCCGATCCAGCTCCAGATCACCGGTGGATACCGTGTCCGTTTCCGGGAAGATCATGCCGGTGAAGTCAAAAATCTCCGTATTGGCAGAGCAGGTGTATTTCATATACGGCAGCCCCAGTCCAGCTGCAATCGCTTTTGCACCCATCGTTTTGCCCGTACCGGCAGGACCGCGCAGCAGGAAGTTTCGCATCTGCATGGGGCGTCCTGTGGTTTTTTGCGCATGTTTACAGATGGCCACGACTTCCGGAGGAATGATATACCATTCTGGGAGCTTTGGGATCAAGCTCTGCTCCAGCTCGCTCAGTGTGCGTCCCGGCGTCAGAGGATACTTGCCGATGAAATCCTCGTGCTCAACCACGGTGCCCGCTTTCCGAATGACGGCCGGGCCGGTTTTTGCAAAAATCGTGAACTCACCGGCTGTGACACTGCTTGGGACAAACGCCCCGGAATCCAACTGTCCCTGCGAAACGCGCATCAGATTTCCGGACTTGTCCACCGTAATATTGATATGCGCCGGACAGGTGTCATCCTTGATCCTGCGATAGGCATTATCGCAGAGGATCGCCATGCTCTCAGTTGCCTTTGCCATATCCGGGTAGCCGGCAATGAACTGATCGTAATACGCCTGAAAGTTTTCATCGAACTCCGTGTCAGACAGCAAAAGCGGCATTAAGGCAAAAAAGATCGCGGCGCCATCCCGCTGACTTGGATGTGCAACATACTGTTCGAGCATCTCGGTGTTTTTGTCGTAGACGCTGGCGAGAACGCTGCCGGACGATGCGTCGAACACCACAAGATGGTAGGCATCCGGACCAACGGAGGATTTGTACTCGGCAACACTTTTGTATGCGTCGATCATTCCCACCGCTCCTTCGCCAGTTCCGTTCATGCACCGGCACAAGGCGTGTACTGCCTTGATGACGGAACCGCACAAGGTCGATTCCGTCTTCTCACCGTACATAGATGCAACCTTAACCCGCTTATTGGTCACCGTATCAAAGGGAGGTGGCAACGAGCGGGAATAGTTGAACAGGTTGTTGATTGATATACTCATGATTGTGACATTCCTTTCTGCAGACTTACTGCGTGAAATCAATGGTGATACCAGTCTCCGTGCAGCAGCAATTTTCCATGCCGTTGCGTGCCAGCTCCCGGCAGATATCCGGCCAGCTTTCACGGGCAGGCAGTTCTGCGGCAGGAATCTCCAGTACGGATAGCCCGCGCGCAATGCTTTCGTTGCACCGCTCATTAAGCTCAATGACATGGGCATCTACCCATTCAAAGGCCAGATATTCATAATTTTCCGACGGCTCTACATTTTGCAAAGCTTCCTGTGCTTCCGATTCCAGTTCGGCTTCTGCATTTTTCTCCCCTTGGGAGTCGGCATCTTCCGCATGTGGATAAGTCAGTCCACACACCTGAAACCCGTGTATTACAACGATAGCCTCCCGGTATCCGCCTGCCCGGTTGAGCAGGATCCGCACCTCGTTGCCTTCCACGATATTGAACTTGGCATGGGGCGTCTTCCATACCCATCTGGCTTCAGGAAAATCTGCCGCAACCAACTCGGTGATCCGCTGCTGTACTGCACCGAATGTCATATTTTGGACATCCTGCATCGTCGGCTCCTCCCGAACTGCCGGAAGCAGCGGCGGAATCTTTTCCACCCGCTTGACAGACAGAAACAGAAGACGCAGCGCGGCGATGAATATCCCAAGGATCACCAAAAGGAGAATGGGCCATAGCCTGCAAATAAACAGCAGCAGGGCCAATGTTGCCAGAATGATCAAAACCTCATATGCGATGCGGCGCTTGAACTCTTTGTTATACATGGGCTTGTTGTCCTTTCTGTACGCAAAAACGCACATGAGTCCATGCAATTAAGGATACTCATGTGCGTTTTCAGCGCTTGATTCATTTGTTCGCTTGGCCTCACTCGTCAAAGAAGGAATTCACACCGCCGAAAGGTTCAAAGCCGGTGAAATTACCGGGCATATCTCCTCCGGAGGCTTTTGAGTCCGGTGCAGCTGCGGATTTGGGCGAGTCGCCTGCTTCCTCGGTCTTCTGTTTTCCACCACCGGAGCAGTACTCGATTTCGTCCAGAATGACCACCATGGCACTCTTTTTTTCATGTGTCGTGCTGTCCTCCCAAACATCTTCGTCCAGTCGGCCGAGAATGTTGATGAACGAACTCTCCTTGAGCTGCATCTTCTTGATGCGCTCACAGACCGAACCAAAGGCTTTTACAGAGAGATTCACCCACCTGGTGTTGTTCTCGGCCCGGGTGTCATACACCTTCTTGCCGATACGGAACCGAACACTTTCTCCATTTTCGGAGAACCTGAGAGCCGGCGCGCCGTCATACCCCTTGGAAATGACGACATCAGTTGCGATTACTTTGAACATAAGATACTCCTTTCTTGCAGGTATTGCCTGCCATAACATAATTTATTTCAACCCTCTCTGGGCAGAAACCGGAAAACAAAAAAAGTGCCAATCAACACAAATGTGTTAATTGACACTTTATAGCTTGAAAACTTTGGCTTTCCAATTCGGAAACCCTGATACTGATATGGCTATTATAACAGGTTCTTCTTTGACAGTCAATTGCTTTCCTCAGTTTTTGATGGGTGTGCTTGCAGCACGGAAAGTACAAGCTCCAGCGCAAGCCTGACTTTGATCGGATCAAACCGGCAGGTTCCGTCCGGCAGGATACTGGCATCGATTTCGGTTTCAATTTGTCTGACCAATTTGCGAATTTCCTCACTCTCCGTCATGGCGATTCGCTCCCTTCAAAATGTCGATTGCCAAATATGTACCGAGTTGCTGGCACCCCTCACTTTCATAGACCGGCGTGTTGTCGGATACATATACCGCAACGGTATCGCCCGCATCAATATTCCGGAGTTTTCCTGCGATCTGCACTTTTACTGTATGAGGATCTGCCCAAAGATACAGCGTTCTGATATGACGCCGTATCGGTGTCCGCTCCAGTCTGGTACATTGGCCGCAGATCATTATAAATTGTCCGGCGGCTGATCGATATAAAAGCTGTGATGCGCTGAAACCGAAAAATGCGAAAAAAATCAGAAATGATAACGACAGATACAGGTTACGCTCCAACAGCAGCGATACCGCCATCAGAAACAAACTGACCAGTGCTGCTCCATATTTTATTATAATCTGTTTTTGCAGCGCCTGTGGGATTTTTTTGAACTTTTCCTTCATTGCATACCTCACAGCAGAAGAATCTTCTTTTTCTTGAGGAGTTTGAGCAGTGCAGAGACCACCTCGTCCCGCGTGACGGCATGCTCCATCTGTGTCTCCAGAATATTATCGAAAATATTGTCCTGCGTATAGATCGTTTCCGTCAACGCCTGTCGGTTGCCTGCTCCTAACAGATGCGCCGCAGGGGTAATGCCATGCTCTGCGAGAAATACCAGTTCTGCTACGGTCAACCGTAGTCCAGCCTCTGATATCCATGAGAGCAGCTCTTTTTGCAAGGCACTCAGCATGGTACAACTACTCCGGGATTTTGCCGGGACCAGAATGCACTGCGTCAAAGCGCGGTACTCGAAAACGGATCCATCGCCTTCTGTGATCTCCACAAGGCCCTGGCGTGCCAACTGGCGCAGGGCTTTTTCTTCTAATACCGTCTTGCGTGTCTTTGCAAATCCAAATCTGCCATTGAGCCAGAGCGCCGCTTGCTCACCGGTAAGCTGAAAATCTATGCCGTTATGGGTTACGAACAGAAGATCCTCGGTAGAATCTTTAATGACCATGCCTTTTGAAATATACTTCATTTTTGTTCACTCCCTGTATGTTCTTTACCCATATTACACCGCACAGCAGCTCAAATTACAGCAAATACATTGCAGCAACGCACAGAGCGATGATCAGCAGCATCACTCCAATCACTGCAGCCGCCTTTTTAATAAGCCCTGTATCGATTTCTTCCCCCAACTTTCCGGCATCTGAAGGCAAAACATCATCATAGTAGCCATCATATCCATCTGCTTTGGATGAAGGAGACGTCTCGTCTCCGTAATCGGAGTGCTTTTGCAGTTTAGCGGGCAGAGCGTCTCGTTTCTTTCCGCCCCCCTTTCTGCCTACCGCATCTTTTGCCTTTGCCTTTTCCGGGGTGGCTTTCGCCGGTGAAAGCCGTTTGCCGCATTCTGCGCAGAAAGAAGCGGCGCGATCTGGCAGATCAGCGCCGCAATAGGGACAATATTTCATGTATTTTTGCTCCTTTCCAGTATTCGGCGTCCAAGCTATCTTCACGACCCATTGAGGGACAGTAGAATTATAGCATAGTCCTTTTTTCATGTCATCGGCGCGAACCTTGCCATTTACTCTGCCATTTCATAGGACATCCGCATGACTGAACACACTGTTACCGCTTTGCCGGAAGTCATGCCGCCGAAGAAAAAGGCGTAGTTGCTGCCTGCTGTTCTGTTTTGGGGCTTGTCCCTGGATCTGAACAGTCCTGAAAAGATACCCATCGACATCACTCTCCTTCAAAATGGGTATAAGAAAAGCACCTGCTCATACGAACAGATGCTTTGAATTCTTCGATTGTAGCTATTTTCAAGTCTGAAAGTGTTCTATTCAAAAAAGTCTACAACTTGAACTGCAAAAACTTTTAATTTTGCTCTGAAAATGCAGTGCTTACTCGTCAAGCAGCCAGTCGATGAGGTTTTCGGATTTGATGCCGTCGTAGGAAGCATCAAAACCCGGTTCGAGAGACAACACGATTTTTTCATAGTTATCGCGGATGCTTTGCAGCGGTGCAAGTTCCCGTTTGCGCACATCTTCGCTCACCATGGACTCCGTTACCTGGATATACTTTTTCTCATCGGCGGTCGTTGCAATAAAGTCAACCTCCGCGTTGCCAATCTTGCCGATTGCGACATCATATCCGCGGCGAAGCAGTTCAAAGTAAACGACATTCTCGATGGCGTGACCACTGTCCCGATTACGGAAGCCCAGCAGATAATTGCGAAGTCCGATGTCGACGATATAGTATTTCCCGAGTGTACGGAGGTATGCTTTGCCCTTAATGTCAAAGCGCTTGATCTCGTAGAAGAAGTAGCTCTCCAGAAGCGCATTCACA
>CALDMA010000352.1 GCA_937915075.1 uncultured Oscillospiraceae bacterium | reverse complement strand
GATGCCCTTTGCCGCCGTATCGCAGGAATGGGCGTTATAGCTATGATCCATCTTTGCGTTGACGGCGTCACAGCGAGAGCACTTCAGCCAATGCTGCGCGGCATCATGTTGCGCTACCGCGAAGTCATGCCCCAAGGGCTTGATTTCTTCCTGCGCCACGATAACCGTACTGCACACGGAGCAATGCTTGCCATCGGTCTTTCCCGCAGTAAGACAATTCGCCGCAACTGCCGCATCAACGACTTCGGTATGCGGAATCTTTGCAACACTCTCCGTCTTTGTCTTAGCGGGACAGCCCTCCGCTGTACAGGTATAGGTCATCACGCCTTCCTCAGAACAGGTCCGCTGCTTGGTGACCACGCCCTCGTTCCATCTATGAGCATGTAGTGTAATGCTGCCTTCGGCATTACCGTTTACGGTGATTTTGCCGGTATTATCCGCAGCAATTTTCGTGCTGCCCGAATCGGCCTTGATAACAATTTCAGTACTGCCCGTAACGTTGATTACGACATCCTTTGCGCTTGCAGGCACTTCCACCTTGTCAACCGTTGCGGAATCAACATTGACCGGCGCTTCCGCTACGA
This sequence comes from uncultured Oscillospiraceae bacterium, assembly GCA_937915075.1. GTDB lineage: Bacteria > Bacillota > Clostridia > Oscillospirales > Oscillospiraceae > Hominicoprocola. Next base: position 2,261 of record CALDMA010000352.1, on the reverse strand, counting down.
CCGTATCGACCTTGCCATCTCCGGAAATGCTCGTCTCTTTATTCGTGCTGATTTGCAAGATCTTCGCACCATTGACAACGAGATCGACCGGCTGTGCTGCGGATGCGGGCACATCCATCTTGTCGATTTTGGTATGAGTACCCTGTACGGTAATGTCAGCCAAAGCCGTTACCGCCTCGATTCCGGAGGCAGCGTCAGCCGACTCCAGAATAGCGGGCCGCCTGACCTCGACTGCCTTGACCGGCGTCTTGGTCAGCTCCAGGCGGGGCTGCTGCGCGCCCTCAGAAATGAGCTTATCCATAATAATCCTGCCCAGAATGATGCAGTCGATCAGCTTGATGGAGCTTGAGCCGCCGCCCTTGACGGTCAAATCACCGTGAATCGTCAGGCCGGTCAAAGTCACCTCGCCGTTACCGACAGCATCCGTGATGGTGACGTTCTGATAAGTGCCTCCGCTGACGGTCTTGGCTTCCGCAACGGTCAGGTTAGAGGGGTTGGGTGTGGAGCCGCCGGAGCTTCCGCCGGAGCTTCCGCCGCCCGTAGTGGGCTTGGCGGGCTGCGCTTTCTCTGCCGTAACAGAAGTGCCGGCGTCAACAGCCTTGCCGTTGACGGTCGCGCCGCTCGCGTTCTTGCAGACGAGAACGCTCGTGCCCTTGGGGGCATTCTTCACGGTGACATTCTTTGCCGCAATGAGGATCAATCCGTTCGCCTTGGAGGCGTCGATCGTTTCACCGTCCCTGTCGGCATAGACCGCAATGGCGCGGTCGAGAATGGTAACGGTGGAAGCGCGGTTGATGTTGTCCCGCGGGGCAAGCTCATCGGCGGTCACGCCGCCGACAATGCCGGCCTCGATCATCGCAGCCACCATGCCCTGCGCATACGCGGAGACCTTGGCAGCATCACCGTACTTGGTCAGGTCGGGGTTCTCGATTGGCTCGATGCCGAGCGCACGGGCCAGCATGACGATGGCGCGCTCGCGGGAGATGGTCGCATTCGGGCCGACCGTGCCGTCGCCGTTACCGTTGAGGATACCGGCACCCGCGCAGCGGTTGATGGCATCGTAGTACCATGCGTCCGCCTTGTTGTCGGTAAAGCCCGCGTCCTTCGCCACGGGCAGCTTGAGCAGCTTCGCGAGGATGGTCGCAAGCTGTGCGCAGGTGAGCTGGCCGTTGGGGTCAAACAGGCCGTTGCTGCCCTGGATGATGCCGTGGCCACTCCAACGTTCAATGGAGTCCTCGGCCCAGTGGCCTGCGATGTCGCCGTAGGTCGGCTTGACCGCTCCTGTGCCGACCGTGAACAGGCTGACTGTCATGGCGAACGCAAGAATGAGGGATAGGATTTTGCGTTTCATGAACTTCCTCCTACTGTATATTTTCCACGGTTCCCCGCGGTTGGTGTACGGAAAGTCAAACCACAGCGGTATGACAAGTGGAACACTGACTGCGTACAGCCGCGCCTTTAAAAAGTCCCCATAGCTATGCGCCGTCACATCCCGGTGAGCTTGCCGAGATTTGTCATTTGCGGCGCGGAACTCTCTTTACGCTCCCCACTGGGGAGCGTAACAAGCAGGGCCCTGCTTGCCGACGTGTTTTATGAACTTGGAATAATATTGTACATCATATTGTCCAATTTTTCAACGCTTTCCGCAGATTTTCGTGTGAATATTCATCCGGTCGTTTGGCAAAAGCCTGCACCGAACTGCTGTCCGTCAAGAGGATAGCAAAAAAAGGGTTCTTGGTAACCGTCAAAACTGAGGGCGCCAAAAAAGTACAGGACATCGGCCTCGTTAGAAGCCGATGTCCTGTAAAATTGTTTTACTTGTTGTACGCTCGATAGAGGAACGTGACGATCTGGCCGCGGGTGCAGTCGTTGTCGGAGCCGAACAGACCGCCGCCGATGCCCTCGGTCACGCCGTTGGCCGCTGCCCAGGCGACCGCCTCAGCAAAGTAGCTGTCGGTCGGGACGTCGCTGAACTCCGCCGCGCTCGACGCCTTCGCGTTCAGGGCGCGGGCGAGGAACGTCACGGCCTGCGCACGAGTGCAGGTCGCATCAGGGCTGAACGTGGTCGCCGTCGTGCCGGTGGTAACGCCGTTCTCGATGGCCCACGCGACCGCCTTCTCGTAGTAGCTGCCGCTGACCACATCGGTCATGCCGGACGCGGTGCCCTTCGGCTCGGGAGAGCCGGCGGCACGCCACAGGAACGTGACGATCTGGGCGCGGGTGCAGGGCTGCTCGGGAGCAAACAGGTCATTGCCCACGCC
>CALDMA010000351.1 GCA_937915075.1 uncultured Oscillospiraceae bacterium | reverse complement strand
CGTATATTTACCTGTATACGGGGTTCAAGTCCGTGCTGGTTCAAGCGTTCCACCTTCCTTCCTTTATAGGAAGGGTAACACGTCTGTTATACAGTTGTCAATGTGCTATTGCAATCTGTTTGGGGGCTTGCCCTTGCGGGGTTGCTCTCGCTTGATTGCATGGCCATTATATAACGTTCGTTATACGTTTGCAACCTCCAGATTGATATAACTGCACAAAAATATAAAAACGGCGCAAAAGCATTGATTTATAACAGTTTTATGGCACTTTATGGTTATATCAAAAATGATATAACTGACGGCCGCGTGACGGGGTGGGGATGAGGAATGTTCTTTTGATCGTGTGGGGATCGTGGGAATAGAGACAGAATGGGGGGTGGAATGGGTTACTTCCTTTATAGGGGATAAAATGGATATATAAACAACCGTCTATATTGATCGTTGTCTATATAGGCTGTTCTGTTTAGCTAATGGTTATTAGCTTTTTACTACCATTCTTTGATAACTACTGGTTATTGTATAGTAGTTGATCGAACAGGGAATAACCTACCTACGCAGTAGGGAATTTATCGCAATAAAGTTCTATCTATTGACTAGGATATAAAGCTATGTATTGTAAAGGATAAATGCTTTACGCTATTCTGTTATTCTGACCAAATCAAACATTATATATTGTATTATCATATCACGGCTTTTGAGCAAACCCGTGATTTACAAGGGCTTCAGGGCATGGGGGCACATTCCATTTTTCGCAGTCCTGCCAGATCAGCGCCAGGGCCTAAGTTCATCATCTGAAGCAGTCATCCCCAAATTTACCTCCCCGATCTCGTCACCACCCTCTTTCATCCTCCCACCTTCACTTCCCCAATTCTTCCATCGTCCCTCTTCCTTCGGTACACTCCCACTATCCCTTCACCATCCCCTCATCACCCTTTCCTTCAATCCCTTATTTCTCAACACCTTCCATCCCCTATCTCCCATTCCACCGCTTCCTTAATTTTTTCCTTTAATTCCCTTTATTTTGCCTATTTTCTCCCCAGTCCACCCATACCCCCTCACCATCAAACCTAGTCCCTGCTTCATTTTTAGCCCATTCACTCTTTTTCTCCCCCTTCAATACAAAATTTAGCCTAGTATTGACTTTTCAAATGTACCGTTTATTTCCTTGACTTTTTCCCTATTTTTCTCGTATAATAACGGTGGGAGTTATCTCCCTCTTCACCAAATGAGACGTGTGACGGTTCTGACACGTCGGTAAAATAAAAAGTGACCGAGCGATGAGACGTGTGACGGTTCTGACACGTCGGTAAAATAAAAAGTGACCGGGTGAAGAAGATAAGAGCTGTCCTAATGGCGGCTCTTATCTTTTGCGAAAGAAGGAGAAGAAGTATGGAGTTCGATACGGATGTTGTAACGCTGTCCAAAAAATTTTACGCAGCCTACCCGTCGTCTTCATACCCAGAAATCCTTTATAAATCCAAACGAGCATACAACTGCCTGCTCATAGACGTTCATAGCGAATACTTTGTTTGCATACCGTACAGAAGCCATATTCTACACAGCCACGCTTTTCTCTTCAAATCTTCCAAAAGATCCAAACGTACCCGCTCTGGGCTTGATTACTCCAAAATGGTCATTATCAAAAATCAAGACTATATTTCGAACCAGTCTGGAGTTATCGACCAGGATGAATATGCTGAGACCATGCGCAACATTGACAGAATTGCAGCCGAAGCCGTTGCCTATTTGGAATTATACGTCAATCACAAATCAGGAAAGGTTTCTCTGAACAGTAAACAATTCCAACGCCATTTTGGCTGTTCAACCCTCCCCTATTTTGATTCTGAACTGGGCATTGCTCTACAGCCGCCAAAAGCTGTTTGATTTGACTTCTCTCTCATCTGGAGTTAAACTACCAATGAGCGATCCCACAATCGTTCTGAACCATGAAGCAGATCCCGTTCCAAGTCGCGGTGTCTGTGGAGTTCTCTGGGGGTTGCACATCAACCACAACTTGGATAGGTGTCAACCGTCAGGCTGATAGCTGAAAGAAAATGTGCTTACCAATTTACCTGGCTGGCCTTCTGTGAGAAGGCCAAATTTTTTGTTGACACCCATCCCATCCAGTGCTATACTAACCACGTTACCCGTAGTCTACCTTTTTTGAGAAGCAGGCTACGGGTCTATTTTTTTTGCTTGTTTTTCTTCACAAGCGCCAAGGAGCTGATCTCATGACAACGTAGCTGGCACCCACCACCTGACAATCCAAATTCAATAGGCACCCCACCAAGAGCAGATCGTATGATCGGCTCTAATTTTATTTTAGGAGGAATTTGATTATGGCAACAGCTCAGTGGCTCAAGGAACACACCACCCTCTTTTCTTTCCGCATCAACAACGACACAGGGCTTCCTGAAAAAATTAAGCAGGCGGTGGCAACTGACTATAACAGCAGTATCTCAAAATTCCTGGTGGCTGCGGTAACGGCCTTTTTGGATCATGGATCTAATCCAGTATCTAATCCTTGTCATACAGCAGTATCTAACCCAGTATCTAACCCAGTATCTAATCCAGTAGTAAACACTGACGGATCAACAGATTCTGCGGTATCTAATCCAGGATCTAATCCAGTATCTAATCCAGTGTCTAACACCCAGCCCACCGTCCCCACTTACATCCCTACTGATCCTCTGGACATCGTAGCCGAGGCTTTCTACCACCAGCCCTATGCCACGCTCAGCTTCCACGGCAGAGGCTGCTGTGATTTCATCGCGGACCATCCGATCATGGGCCCTGAGATGGTGCTGGATGCTCCGCCTGAGTACATTAAAGCTGGCATTGAATACATGAACAATCCTACGCCTGTGCCCATTTATCAGCCAAAGCCTTCTGAGAATAATTCTAAATTAGCCGAGATTATCAATACAGTCAATTCCTATCGTGCCGCCAAGGATGAGGCGTTCCGGCAGTCTCTCATAGAGGCTGAAACCCTTTATCCAGGCGACGGAGACAGCTTTTTCTACTGCGATTCTGGCGATGATGCCCAGGAAGAAGTTCCAGATTATTCTGAAGAAATTTCTGAAGAAAATTAAATTTTTTGTTGACATTCCTTCTAGCTGGAGTTACAATAAGGGCAGTTGAGGACCACTCTCTTAGTGATTTAGACTCAAAACTTACTTAACTTTCAGGAGGAAGAAATGCAGCTTTCTTCAAATCGGCAAATGTCCGTTTGCGACAATTTTCCTACCAAAAGCCCCATCTACAAGAACGGCGCTTCATTTTCTCTGGACCAATTTTTGGCAGATCACCGCAAGCCGCTAGAGCTGGTAGTGGCCACCAAGCCCGTGGTGAGCGTAGCGAGCCCTCTGCTGACCGAAGGGAAGCACAACTCCAATCGCGGCAAGAAGACGGAAGTTTTCCCATTCAAAGAGCCAGTCCAGATTGAAGCGCTTCACCATTACTTGCTCAACCGAGCGGCCAACGCAGCTCCCAGGTATCGCAATGCCTTTTATCGGGACTGGCTCTTCTTTACGCTATCGCTCAACATGGGACGGCGTGGATGTGACACGCTGTCCCTGAAATGGAGCCAGGTCTTGGAATTGAAGTCCATTAGCCCTCTGGTCTATGAGATCATCGGCACGGACTACAATCGCCTTACGGAGCGGAAGACCGGCAAATCTGCGCTTCTGGTCTACAACGAAGACGCCAGAGCTGCTATCCGGTTTTATCTCGATGCCACCGGTATCATCCCCCAGCCTGACGATTACGTCTTTCCTTCCACCAAGCACGCTGCCAACGGCAGTCAACAGCCTGTGGACCCTGACAACATGGGTAAGACCATCAAGGCAGCAGCAAAAGCCTGTGGCATCCCGTTCAATGTCTGTACTCACAGCTTGCGGAAAACCTTCGGCTATCGGCTGTACAAGAACACCGGCGACATTGCACTCGTCCAGTATGTTCTGAACCACAGCTCAACAGCCATGACGCTTCGTTATATCGGCATTGACTGTGAGACTATCACGGAAGCCCACCAGCACCTTGGAAACACATTGCCTGAATCCTTTTACCTGAAGGAGGTTATCGCATGACAGTTCAGCTCAAGCACATCTTCACCACGGACGCCGAAGGCAATCTGGTTATCACTGACACCACTCCCGAACAGCGTATCATCCTGATGACCGGCATCATCGACCAGTTCACCAGACTGGGGTATTCTGACAGCACCATTGACTGGTACTCTGTCAACATGCTGATGGCTCTGATGGGTACTGAGTATGGCGATAAGTTTGTAACCAACCTTCAGTCCTTCCGTAAGCTATCCGCCAGAGTGGATATGAGAGGCAAAGACTTCAAGGGACTGAATGAACTGGCAAAGACACTCAGACGTGAACTGGTCAGAAGTAAGACTGCACATCGTCAAGTAGTGTGTGCATGATGGAGGGTGAGTCGAGCGAAGCGAGACGAACATGACAAGGTGGTGGATGAAGGTACGACGAAGGAGTACCGAACATCCACCACCTTTCATACGCTGGCGCGACACACCTCCCGAAGGGAGGGGTGGAGCCTATACATCATAATCATAGAACATATAATAAATAGGAGTTACTTAAGCGCATCGGTTTTTTTGCGCAAAATTGTAATTTTGTTGTTTTTGCAGTCTGAAAAAAGACTGCTTTTGTTTACCAAAAAAGTCATGAAAAATGTGA
>CALDMA010000350.1 GCA_937915075.1 uncultured Oscillospiraceae bacterium | reverse complement strand
CCGATACGGTAATATATCGCATTCCGTTCCGGTAGTATAATTTAATGTAGTATATAGGAAGGAGGTCGTGCCTGTGAACATCAAGGATATTCGCACTCGCAAGGGTCTTACGCAGGCAGAAGTGGCCTCCGCATTGGGCGTATCCTCCGTGGTTTACTCCCGTTATGAAACCGGCTCCAGACAGCCTTCCATTGACATTCTGATCCAACTGGCAGATATTTTTGGCGTAACGGTTGACTATCTGCTGGGAAGGCAGGACATCGAGGACTCTACACTGTCTGAATATGAACTCAGCTTGTTGATCGCATCACGAAAAGCTGATGAGCGAGCAAAGCAAGACGCACTCAATATGCTGCTTGCCCATGCAGTAAAAACGAATCAAAAGGACTAAGAGGAACTGCAAGTCGCAGTTCCTCTTTTTAGTTTCCATTGATCTTTTGAGCAAAGTATCGCTTCCGAAGATAGACAACATCTGTTTGACTGTCCGAATTTATAAATAGGTTTGCCTTAGCGAAGGCTTGCTTGATTTCTGTGGCAAGCGCAATCGGGTCTTTCTGCCGTATCACAAATAACTGTATCCTTTTCGCTTTGCACAGGAAGTGAAGAACCTCCGCAACTTTGGCTTCTCTATCAGTGCCTTTTTGAGAAAAGGCAAACGCAAGCCGCAGTTCCGGGATAACCGCATCGATCCGTGCCCCAATCAGTTTTTCGTCGTCTGTGCGTGTCGCAAGCCCATATTGCTTTGCATACATCGTTACAAGCAGATATGGCAGCTCCTTAAGAAATGCTTTCTCGCAGTAGATGCAGCCAGCCCCTTCAACTGCACGGTGAAACACTTTATCCTTCCATTCATGCCCGCAAATGCCTTTCCACCAAACTGGGTATTGTGACAGTCTTGATATCTCTGTGGGCTTTCTTGTGTTTTTGGCAGCATTCCATTCCTGTGCCAGCTCCGGGTCTGTAGTTGCCAAATCGTTATAACCGGGCAACAAAGCGTTTTTCGTGCATACCGGGCATTTTAGCCCATGAACTTTGGATTTGATTACCGCCCTATACTCATGTCCGCAGGTACTACACTTCCACCAGACATTTTTGGTGGAGCGCTCGTTGAAATCTTCCGGCAATAATGTGCCGTTTTTTTGTGACCATTCCAATGCGAGCTGCGGATGGAGCGAAGCTAAATCATTGAATCCCTTCAGCAATTTTATTCCGCTGCAATAAGGGCATTTGCTTCCATAAGCCCGTGTAGATATGAGCGTAAACCACTCATGGCCCTGTTCGCATTTCCACCAAACTTTCCGATTTGCATAAGGCGTTACCTGTGTTGGCTTGAGCGGTGCGTTTCGAGGCGACCACTCCTTTGCAACCTGCGGCAGTACAGTTGCAAGGTCGTTAAATCCTTGAAGGACTGCATTGTGCGAACAGTAGGGGCAACCAGCTCCCCTGACTCGATTTCGGATTTCTGCGCTCCACTCATGTCCGCAAGCTCCTATCCAAAGCACTTTCTTATGAGAGCCAACACCGATTTCTGTTGGTTGGATGGTATTATTCGGCGACCATTCTTTCAGTAGTTCCGGTTTCAAACTCGCAAGGTCATTGATACCCGCAACGATTCTGGCGTTACTGCAAATCGGGCAATTCTCGCCGCTTGATCTTGCCTTTGCGCTGGCCTGCCACTCATGGCCACAACTGCCATGCCACCAATATAGTTTTTTAGAACCATAGGGTACATCATCCGGTGAGATGCTGCCGTTTCTTTCTGACCATTCAGCTACAAGCCAAGGTTTCTTATTTGCCAAACTGTTTTCCATACTGTTGCCGCCCTTCCTGCGTACTGCTAACAGTATAAGAAAAACCTCAAAATAAGAGAAATGTGCAAAAAGAGAAATCCCCCTGCAATCGCAGATTTTGCGACCGCAAGGGGGAGAGAGCCATATTATACATTTGCCATTTGCTTGGCTCCGGTTTTCAAATATGTTTCAAATGCTGTGATTTCTCGTTTCTTCAGGTCGTTCGTGACCGTCACATAAATATCGAGCGTGGTCGTTACATCGGCGTGACCAAGCACAGACTGCACGACCTTTACATTCAGACCGCTCTCGCACATTCTTGTAGCGAATGTATGCCGTAGCACATGGCACGAGAACTTAGGTAGAAGAACCGGATCGGAGTCTACGCCCTTTTTCTCAAGGACCTCGCTGTTACAATCGCGCATGATCCGTTGCAGAGCCTTATTCAGTGTGCCTTGATGCTGCACCTCGCCGTTCCGATTAACAAACACGAAGTCTGAATACCCCTCAATGTGGCTGACACTTTTCATTCCGCACTCCTCTTGGAACTCCTTTTCCATGAGGAATGCCTGCTTCACACCTTCGGTCATGGGAATTTCCCGAATACCGGCTTTTGTCTTAGGTGTATTGATGGAGAAGTAGCAGCCCTTCTCATCTCTGTGGTTGTAGTACACCAGCGTATGGTTCACGCTGATGATGCCGTTTTCCATATCCACATCGCACCAGCGCAGACCAGTGATTTCCCCCACACGCATTCCGGTATTCGCCATAATATAAAAGACAGGATACCAGTGCTGGTATTTTGAAGTTCTGGCCAGATAGCCAAGAAACAGTTCTTCCTGCTCAAGGGTCAAAGCCTTTCTTTTCTCGATTTCCGAACCGTGCGCCATTTTGATTTCTCGAAGCATATTGGCCGCAGGGTTGCTGCGAATCATATCGTCATCGACGGCTATCTGAAATACTTGGTGGACAATATTATGGATGACATCTACTGTAGACGGCTTCAGGACCTTATCGTCGATGAGCTGATTATAGAATCGGCGCACATCCGATTTTTTTACCTGTACCAGCTTCTTCTTTCCGAAAGTTGGCTTCACAAACAACTCATACATATAAATGTAATTTTTCATGGTGCTGTCCTTGATGCCTCTTTTCAGTTGGCACCAAAGCTCATATACATCATTCACCGTGACATTTTTGATATTGGCTTTGATGCCGTCATGCTGATCAACAAGAATCTGTTCCTCCTGCTCCCGGAGATCTTCCAATGTTGCAGCGTATATGGTATTACGTTTTCCGAGCTTGTCTGTCCAGCGGTACATATAGCTGCCGGTTTTTCTCTGTACCTCTCCGGTGCGTAGCCTGACATGGTGGCTATCAAAGCGAACGGTTGTCTGCCGCTTTTCCTTCTTTTGAAACTGCATAGTCTTCACTCCTTTGCTTTCGCTTTTCTCTTGGCACCATTAAGGATACATAGAGACATCTCGTTTTCCAATGTTGCGAATCAGCCCATATCAAGCAAATCGCATACTTGACTCATACAGAATAGGCCGACTCAAGGTATTCATCGAACTTTTTCCGCTTGATCATTCTTCGGTTTCCGACCCAGATAACATAGTTGCATTCGGGCTTATCGGTCATATCCCGCAGCTTCCTCACGCCGATACCGCTATATGCGGCAGCTTCTTCCAGACTAATGGTAATGCGCTCCCAAACAGGAACGAGATTTTCTTTTTCTGTTCGCGTCATTTATTCCGCCTCCTCGTGTTTCCGGAGATAGGTCACATATTCACTTCTGTTTCGGAACTTGTACCATCTCCAGTTGTATTCCTCCGATTTGAAAAACGCCTTACGGATCGCATCATAGAAATGCTGGATAGCTTTCATGTTGATACCGGGGGTCAGCACCAAGTCGCCGACTTTGATTGCAGCAAGGTCTTTGTGTTCTTTTCTCCACGGAGTATAGAGGAAGGGCTGTGACATCATACCGTTATAGATAGCCTCATCGATAGCTGTGTTGGGATTCAGCCACTTATATAAGCAGATGATCACTTCCTCGACTCGGACAGCGTTCAGACCCTGCATATTCATCAGGTCGAAAACACGCATATCAAGGATCTGCTTCAGGGAACGGAAGCCCAAATCGCAAAAGTAATCAGCGACGACCCGATCATCTTTTTCGAGCCACTTTGTCGAGCTGGGGTTGATATTTATTTTGTTATTCATGTGAATCACTCCTACCGGGTTTTATGAGATTGCCCTCTCACTTTCTCTTTGCCGAATTTTTTTGCGAGATTCCCACAGTTTTTTGCTCGTTTCCAAAATATTTTTCGGAAGCAGAAGAATTTGGAGGAAGGCGGCATATTCTTTGGAATGAATTCTCATGCGCTATTGACAAAACTATCATCAGGATGATATAATGTGGTTGTATCATTACAATGATAATGGAGGCTTCATATTATGAGCGTCATTCAACTGCTTCATGGAACCGACCACATCATCGAGGTTCCGGATATTCATATCGGTAATCCGCACAACGACTATGGCATGGGTTTCTACTGTACCCGCGTCGATGAAATGGCTCGTGAGTGGGCCTGCAAAAAGAACACAGACGGTTTTGTCAACAGCTACGCCTTTGACACGGAAGGGCTGAAGGTGCTGAATCTGTTGGACGGAACGCATACGGTTCTGAACTGGATGGCTCTTCTGCTTCAGTTCCGCACCTTCAAGCTGGACTCCGAAGTTGCCGTTGATGCAAGGGACTATCTTATTGGTCACTATTCAATTGATTTAACCGGCTACGATGTTGTGATCGGCTATCGGGCAGACGATTCCTATTTCCAGTATGCAGAGTCCTTTGTGTCCAACACCTTACCGCTCCGGAGTTTGAACAGAGCTCTGAAGCTTGGCAAGCTCGGTGAGCAGACGGTTGTCATTTCTCAAAAAGGCTTTGATCGGCTGCACTTCGTGAATGCTTATCCGGTCAGCAAGAGCGTCTATTACCCCAAGTTCTTGGATAGAGATACCAAAGCGAGGGATACTTACCGTAAAGAGATCAAGAAAAGCAAGTCTTACCGGGACGACATCTTCGTGCTGGATATCTTGAGGGAGGAGATGAGCAACGATGACCCACGCATACAGCGAATCTTATTTGAATAATGCCAAGGATCGTCTTTCCTCTTTCTTCGACTATGCGATCAACGACTGCAAGCTAAAACCGGATTGGATCACAGCACTCTTCATCAATACCGGCTACGCCGAACAGTTTGAACGAGGCAACCCCGCCTATGTCGCAGGGATGTCCGGTGTTGAGCTGGCCCGTGCGGTCATCACAAAGGCATACGGTCCAAAGGAGCTGCCAGCACCAACCAACGCAGAGGACTGCTCCCCTGAATATTGGGCCGGTTGGGCAGTTGCAGAGTACCAATGGTTTACTGGCCGTCGTTTCAAGGATATCTTTGAGCGCATTCCACTTTCCAAGATCATTGGGATGTATTCCGTTTACCACGAGATGGACATTACAAGTTTCATCGATACCATGGAGGAACTCTACAAAGCAGCGGAAGGCGATTCCAACCTGAAGCGCATCCGTGAAAACCGGGGCTTATCTCAGGCAGAGCTTGCAGAGCAATCCGGCGTGAATCTGCGCAACATTCAGATGTACGAACAGCGGGTCAATGGCATTGACAAGGCGCAGGCAAACATCCTCTACAAGTTGTCCCGTGTTCTCGGCTGCAATGTGGAAGACCTGCTGGAAAATCCCATGATGTAATTTCATTCCTGCACCTGCTTCGGCAGGTGCATTTTCTATGTCAAACCACTCGTGTCATCCCAATTTGACCTACGCATTTCCTAAAATTTTCTTCAGCTTCTTCAGTGCATCATCCCTTTTTCTATAGATGCTCGTCTTGGGCATTGCGTATTTTTCCACAAGCTCCTTAACCGGTATTGGGGATTCTGTGAAGAAAAAATCCCAAATGATGGCCCGCTCTTCCGGGGCCAACATTTTCAGTGCAGTTCTGACCCGCTCAATATCCATACGCTGCATGACCGACTCCTCTACATTGCACTCTGTATCTTCGAGAACATCTTCTCCATAGATTTCAGACTCTTGAAAGGTCATGGTGCTGTAAGACATGACTTGGAACGGTGTTTCGGCGTCTCGGCTTCGGATGTACTGCTTGCGATGGCAATCCTTTTTCAACTCTTTGCTGACTTTTTCATTGCACTCCATGAAAATGATAGAGTCGTCTTCACTACAAGCCTCAAACTTTCCAAAGACGATTTCCCGATTCTTGCCTTCATCCGTTTCTCTCCATGCCGCATACTGGCGATAATCCATGATCAGCCAATTGTCCTGTGCTTCAATCGTGGGGTCCTTCTTTACCAAAAATGTTCTTTTCATTACTGTGATCTCCTTTGAATTTTTGAATTTGGGTGAAAGTCAAAAATTCGGAGATCACGGGTATTTAGCGATATAGCAGAGCCACTGGTCGCACATAAAAAGTCCTTTCCGCCTGCTGCGGTCCAAAGGACACAACTACGCTGGCGAAAAGGACTCCCGATGCTGCTTGCCTGAAAAAGGGTGCAGAAATCTAAGGGTACCCATACTGCTTTTTCAAAAGAGTTTGAAATCAGCGTATTTGTATCCTTGGCCCTTGTACTTCAGGCTGCGAATATGTATTTGTAATGTCGGTAAAAAACAAAAAAGGCCACCGACAAGGCAGACCTATAGATAGAACTATAGTGTCTTACCTTGCCGGTGGCCTCTCACGTATGTCTGGAATAACTACCGGTTCATGTTCGGGCGGTTGCCCACGATCAAGTGACCTGGAAGCGGATTTAGCGCGGCCCTGTTTCAGCCCGACCGTTCCGTCGTGATGTCGTTGATTCAGTTGTTATAGGAACTCGCTTCGATGTTCTTCAAAGAAATTGAAGTATCTTCTTACATTATCGAGCTCCGTCCATTTCTTTGTTTCTACAGGAGTTTCATCAAGATCGTATATCAGTGCATCCTTTATAGATAAAAGCACAGGCGAATGCGTCGCCATGATGAATTGGCAGCCAAAATGTCTCGCTGAGTCAGAGATATATTTGCTCAATTCCATTTGGAAAGCAATTGAAAGACTGTTTTCAGGCTCATCCAACAAGTACAGTGCGTCTTCGGTTATGTGGTCGGTAAAGTACTTCATGGCACTTTCACCATTAGAAAACATATCCACATTCCTTGCAAGCCTGTCCTTTACAAACCTTGATTGCGTCTTTGACTTGGCATCATAGCTGATTTTCCAATCATCGTAGTCGTCTAAGCCTTTCAGATTCCTGTGATCCTCCCACTTTCGTGAAAGATACTCCTCGAATAGCTTCTCCCGGCGAACATCAATGCCGTCATTTAGATACCTCGCATTCAGTAAATAATCGAACACATCATCGCTCGTTAGTATTTGACTGTTTTGAGGAATTCCCTTTGACGAGGCACTACACAACGAAACATAATCAGCGAAAAATGCACTTCCGCTAAAAGCAGAATGGCGCATCACATGGAGTTTTTCGG
>CALDMA010000349.1 GCA_937915075.1 uncultured Oscillospiraceae bacterium | reverse complement strand
TCGCCGGAAAGCGAGCCGTCGAAGAGCGTCGCGAGCCTCTCGCGCGGAATGCCGAGCCCGTTGTCGCTGACCGTAAAGCGGGCCTCGTCGCCGACGTGCTCCACGCTCAGCCGCAGCTCCGTCGTGCTCTCGCCGTGCAGCACCGCGTTTTCCATCAGATTGAGCAGTACCTGCTGGATGAGCGTCGCGTCCATCGGAACGAGCACGACCTCCTCCGGCACCTCGACCGCAATGCGGATGTTGCTTTTGAAGCGCTTTTCAAACTTGTGGACCGAGGCCGCAAGGATCTCCTCCGCCGCCTCGTATTCCTTGCTGATGGCCGTCTGCTCGCCCGAGATGCGGGTGATGGAGAGCAGGTTCTCCACCATGCGAATGAGCCATTGGGCGTCCTCATTGACGTCCCGCAGCAGCTCTCTCTGCTGCTCCGCGGACAGCGTATCGCCGTTTTCCAGAATGGCGGAGGTGTTGCCCACGATGCTCGTGAGCGGCGTGCGGATATCGTGCGACATCGCGCGCAGCAGGTTCGCGCGCATCGTCTCGCGCTCGGCCTCCGTGCGCAGCCGCTCCTGCTTTTTGATCTTGGTGTTCATCGCGCTGATGATGAGCGACACCGCCAGCATCGTCAGGAAGGTCAGCGGATAGCCGGTGAGCGTGAAGTTGAACGCCCAAAACGGAAAGGTGAACACGAAGTTCACGCAGACCACGCCGAAAAGCGAGCTGAAAACGCCCCAGAAATAACCCTCCGTAAAGCGGGAGATGATCGCCACCGCCAGCACGAAGATCAGCAGCGTAAAGCTGCCGTTCTCGTCGATGCTGCGCAGCACGAAGCAGATCGCCGCGGCGATCCCGAGCAGCAGCGCGGTGAGCATCGCGTCGCGCAGACGGATCGGTATGCTCCTCCACGCTTTCTCCACCCATTGCCATACTCGGCTCAGCAGGTCCTTCATAGCAAGCTCCCCTCCGGTCACCCTCTGCTGTGACCATTGTATCATATCTTTCGCTAATTATCTGCTAAGCTTTCCGTTTTTGCAAGCCATTTCTGTTCAGTTTCTGCCTGTTTTTCCGCATCGGCGAATGAAAAAGCAACAGAGGCGGCGCGCCGCGCCGCCCCTGCCGCTAAAGGGAGAAGTGAGAATCTATATCGGAATTATGTAAGGGTGTGTCCTTCCGCTCAGATCCTGCGGATGTCGATCGAGCTCACGCGGGCCAGATCGAAGCCGGGCTCCTGCTGCAGCGCCGCGAGAATGGCGATCTTGACCTCGGGGGTCAGACCGTCCGCGGGAACGGCAGGGGCGGCGGGCGCGGCGGGGGTCGGCGCCGCCCTGGGGGGCTCGGGGCTTTTGAGGTTCTGCATGACCCTCCCCATCAGCATGGTCAGGAAGATGATGCAGATGAGGCCCACGAAGGTGGTGCCCATACCCATCAGACACACAAACAGATTGGAAACTTCATTCATCGGGAAACACGCTCCTCTTTTCTCTTGGTGTCCCCATTATACGGGCGCAATTTTCCCTGCACAAGGGCTTTGCCGCTCTCTTCACGTCCCCTTTACGCCATGAACTTTTCTCTTAACGCGCGGTTAACCGTCCCGCTCCTCCGCCACCTCCGCCACATGCACAACGCCGTCCGCGACACGGAAGCGCACCTCAAGCCCGGCGAACTCCATGCCGTAAACGCGCTGCGGATCGCTCTGGTAGTGCGGCCTCGGGTCCTGCGCCAGAACGCCCGTGAGGGCATCGCGCTTGTCCTCCGGCACGCGCGATAAAAGCGCCGCGGGGAAGTCCACCGCCAGCGCCTCGCCGCGCTGCGGCGCAAAGCCTCCGCTCGCCTCCGGCTTGCAGTCGGCGTAGGGCAGGTACGGCTTGATGTCGTAGATGGGCGTGCCGTCCATCAGGTCCGCGCCGGAGACGAGCAGCACGCTCCCCTCCGCCGTCTGCTCCACACCCTCGAGCCGCACGCAGGAAAGGCCGAGGGCGTTCGGACGGAACGGCGAGCGCGTGGCGAACACGCCCATGCGCTCGTTGCCGCCGAGCCGCGGCGGACGCACGGTGGGGGACCAGTCCCCGCGCACGGCCCCGGAAAACTGCCAGATGAGCCACAGGTGGGAAAAGCCCTCGATGCCGCGCAGGGCGTCGGCATTGCGGTATTCCGGCTCGAATACGATGCGCGCACGCAGGGCCTCCACCAGCCCGCTCTGACGCGGCACGCCGAACTTTGTTTTGAAATCGCTGCGGATGCGTGCGATGACCTTGATGCTGTGCTGTTCCATAGGACCTACCTCACCGGTGACCGCGCCCGCGGGCGCGGTGAAATAAAAAGGATCGCTGCGGCTATTGTAACAGCCGCAGCGACCTTTTGCAATTTTATTTCAGCTTCATCGGGGTGAGGGCGAGGTAATCGTCCAGCGTGCCGTCGTGCAGGCAGCAGTCGATGATCTCGCGGCCCAGCGGGTCGAGATCGTCGCAGACGAACTGCGCGACCTGCTCCTTGATGAAATCGGTGAGGATCTTCGCGCCGGCGTCATAGCCCTCGGCGCCGAGCTTGGACTGCGTCTCGGGGCGCAGGAAGGTCTGACGGACGAACTGGCCGTCGAGCTTCATCTCGTCGAGCGCGTAGCCGAACAGCGCGCAGCGCGCGGGCACCAGATGCTTCGCGCGCACCGTGCCGAGGTGGCGGGCGAGGTACTCACGGCTGAGCCACTCGCCCATGAAGCCGACGTGGTAAGCGCCGATGTGCTGGTTCGGGATGAGCACGTTCGTCGTGTTGGGGCTATTCATGATCTGCTCGAGCAGCAGATTCGCCTGCGTGACCTTGAGCCCCGTAGCGAACGGCCAGTAGGAGCCCACACCCTCGGCCTTCAGGCCGCTGCCGGCGTTCGTGTCGGCGATGGACGGGTTCTTGAAGCCGCGCGGCGAGACCAGACGCCACAGCCACGCAATGCTCTGCGGCACGACCTGCAGCATACCCATCACGCCGTAGTTCGGGCTCTTCGCGGTGCTCGGCGGCATGCGGACGCCGAAGCTGCGCACGTCGACCTCCACCGGCTCGGTGTCGGGG
>CALDMA010000348.1 GCA_937915075.1 uncultured Oscillospiraceae bacterium | reverse complement strand
CGACCGAGCAGCGCGCGCTCGCCTGCTCGACGAACGAGCGCGGCATCAGTGCCGCCTCGTCAAACAGCGCCCCCGCCAGCGTCATGCCCTGGATCAGCGCGGCGCTCGCCTCGTTCGCCCCGCCGAAGAGATAGAACCGGTTCTCCCGTCCGCACCGCCGCACGATCAGCAGCTTCTCGCTCCGCTTCTCCTCGCAGGCAAAGCCCAGCTTCCGCAGCTGCGGCAGCACCGTTTCCAGCAGGCTGCGACGCAGCGCGCCCACGCTCCGCCCGCACAGCGCAAACTGCCGATCGGAAAAGCACGCCATCGCCCAGAAGAAAAAGCCCATTCCCATCGCCAGCGTCTTGCCCGAGCGGATGGCCCCGTCGCAGATGACGGCCGCATAGTCCTCGTATTCCTTTCTCGCCCACCAGACGAACGCCTTCCGTTGCCGCAGCGAGAGCGGTATCATCTCCTTCACGCTTCCTCCTCCGCCTGCACCATCGCGCGGAAAAACTCCTCGGCCTCGCCGCCCTCGCCCTCCAGCATACCGGCCAGCGCCTGCAGGGCCTTCACCCGGTCGATGAACCGGATCTCCACGCTCCCGAGGTTGCTGCGGCGGAACTCCGCCACCGCGCCGAGGTCCAGCCGTCGGATCTCGTCCTCCGTCGGCTCCTGGCAGTAGGCGAGCTTCACCGCGTCGTTTGCCCGCGCCAGCGCCATTTCGTACAGTCTCTGGATGACGCGCTCGCGCGTCGCCTTTGCTCGCATTCCTTCGATCACATCCCTTCCTCCGCTGCCGTCCCCGACTCTCCCGCATTTTCTTCTCCCCTGCGCGGGCTGCGCGGTTCCGGCCGCCGTTCGTTTTCACCCGTAGCCGCTCACCCCCGTTTTGTTGCACATTTTTGTGCGTCAAGCGTTCAAAAATTTTTATTTTTCCTGCTTTTTCTCATTTTAACGGAATCTTTACGGTCAAAATGTCCAACGATTTTCCGGTCGATTCGTCACATTCACAAAAAATTCATATTTTACCTCTCTAAAGCGTCAAAACGATTGCTTTTTTTGAAGCATCGATTTATAATTTTTGCTATGGTCCCGCCGTTCCCTGAATGGGCGGGCTTCTTTTTTACACGGCGGGCACAGGAAGATCCCCGTCGAATTTTTGATACGGCGGGCTTAGGAAGATCCCCGCCGGATAAGGAGTGACAGCAATGGAAAACAAGCTCGAAAAGAAATACGGCCTCTTCACCGCGATCTGCATGGTGGTCGGCATCGTCGTCGGCTCGGGCGTATTCTTTAAGGCGCAGGTCATTTTGCAGAAGACCGGCGGCGATATGCCGCTCGGCATCCTCGCCTGGCTCATCGGCGGCGCCATCATGATCGTCTGCATCCTCGCCTTTTCCGCCATGGCGCAGAAATACGAAAAGGTCAACGGCATCGTCGACTATGCCGAGGCCATCGTCGGCAGGCGCTACGGCTACTACATCGGCTGGTTCCTTTCCACCATCTACTACCCCACGCTCACCTCGGCGCTCGCCTGGCTGAGCGCCCGCTACACGCTGGTGTTCGTCACCTCCGTCGATCCCGATTTCCCGCTTATCGTTCCGGCCGAGGCGGGCGGCTGCATCATCGGTCCCGAGTGCCTCGCGCTCATGCTCTTCTATATGGTCTGCGCCTACGCCGTCAACGCGCTCTCGCCGAAGCTCGCCGGTAAGTTCCAGGTCGCCACCACCGTCATCAAGTTCGTCCCCCTCGCGCTCATGGCGGTCGTCGGCATCATTTTCGGCCTTGCCAACGGGATGTTGACCAACAACTTCACCACTCCCGCCGTCGGCTACGAGGTCGCGGGCAGCCCGCTCTTCGCCGCCGTCTGCGCCACCTCCTTCGCCTATGAGGGCTGGATCATCGCCACCTCCATCAACGCCGAGCTCAAGGATTCCAAGCGCAACCTGCCCAAGGCTCTGCTCATCGGCGGCCTCATCATCGTCGCCACCTACATTCTCTATTACATTGGCGTCGCCGGCGGTGCCACCAATCAGGAGCTGTGCGACTCCGGCGCGACCGCCGCGTTCATCAATGTGTTCGGCAACGTGCTCGGCAACATCCTCAACCTCTTCATCGCCATCTCCTGCATGGGCACGATGAACGGCCTGATGCTCGGCTGCTGCCGCGGCCCCTACTCCCTTGCCGCCCGCGGCGAGGGCCCCCATCCCGAGCTCTTCGGTCAGGTGGACAAGGTCTCTAACCTCCCCAACAACTCCGCCATTCTCGGCCTGTTCTACTGCGCCGCCTGGGGTCTCTACTTCTATCTTTCCAACCTCGCCGGCACCTGGAGCCATGCCGTCGCCTTTGTCGGCACGCCGTTCGAGAGCGTCATTTTCTTCTTCGATCCTACCGAGCTGCCCATCATCACCATCTACGCTCTCTACATCCCGATCTTCATCAACTGGATGAAGAAGGCGACCGACGAATCCGCGCTGCGCCGCTATGTCATTCCGGCGCTCGCCATCTGCGGCTCGATCTTCATGGTCGTCGCCTGCCTCATCGGCCACAAGATGGGCAACTTCTGGTATCTGCTCACCTTCGCGGTCATCATGCTCATCGGCAAGCGCTTCGCCAAAAATAACGCCTGAGCCCGCCTCATTCACCGGATGTCCCTGAAGCAAAAGCGGAGGCAGAGAGCCGTTCGGCCCTCTGCCCCCGTTTCCCCTTATGTCCCGCCCGCCATCGGCTTTTCCCCATCAAAAAACGACCGCTCCCGCGGTCGTTTTTCGTTTCCTGTTTGGTTTCAGTTCAGCGCCTCGGCGTTGAGGTCAAAAAGCTCGCGCACCCGCGCGTGCAGCGCCGGGTGTTCCTCCAGCCTCGGGTCGAGGGCGAGCAGCGCCTCCGCCGCCCCCTGCGCCTCGTAAAGCAGCTCCATGTCGCAGGCGAAGTCCGCCACGCGCAGCGTCGGCAGGCCGTGCTGCCGCGCGCCGAAGAAGTCGCCCGGGCCGCGCAGCTTCAGATCCTCCTCTGCCAGCGCGAAGCCGCTCTGCGTGCGGCGCATCGCGTCGAGACGCGTTTTGTTGTCCTCCCCACGGTTGTCGGAAACGAGGATGCAGTACGACTGCCATTGTCCGCGCCCCACGCGCCCGCGCAGCTGGTGGAGCTGCGAGAGCCCGAAGCACTCCGCGTTCTCGATGAGCATGACCGAGGCGTTCGGCACGTCCACGCCGACCTCCACCACCGTGGTGGAAACGAGCACGTCGATCTCGCCCGCGGCGAACGCGCGCATGACCGTTTCTTTTTCCTTCGGCTTCATTTTTCCGTGCAGAAAACGCACCGTCCGGCTCGGAAACACCTCTTTCTGCAGCTTTTCCGCATAGGCCGTCACCGCCTTGCGCTCGTCGGGCAGCTCGCCGTTCTCCTCCACCATCGGGCAGACGATGTAGGCCTGCCGCCCCTCCGCGAGCTGCTTTTCGAGAAAGGCGTAGATGCGCTCATGGTAGCTCGTCGGCACGGCGTAGGTATCGATGCTCCGCCGTCCGGGCGGCAGCTCGTCGATCACGGAAACGTCGAGGTCGCCGTAGATCATCAGCGCCAGCGTGCGCGGGATGGGCGTCGCGGACATAACGAGCAGATGCGGGTTCTCGCCCTTGGCTCCCAGCGCCGCGCGCTGGTTCACGCCGAAGCGGTGCTGCTCGTCGGTCACGACCAGCCCGAGGTTCTGATAGGAAACGTCCGGCGAGAGCAGCGCGTGCGTGCCGATGGCAAGGTCGATCTCCCCCGCGGCAAGCTGCTCCAAAATGGATCGCCGCGTTTTTGCCTTGGTCGAGGCCGTCAGCAGCGCACAGCGCACGCCGAGCCCTTCCAGCAGCGGCGCGAGCGTGTGATAGTGCTGCTCGGCCAGAATTTCCGTCGGCGCCATCAGCGCCGCCTGCAGGCCGTTTTTCGCCGCGAAGTAAATTCCCGCCGCCGCGACCATCGTCTTGCCGCTGCCCACGTCGCCCTGCACGAGCCGGTTCATCGGCCGCTCCGCCGTCATGTCGCGCAGGATATCGTTCACCGCGCGAGCCTGCGCGCCGGTGAGCGAGAACGGCAGCGCGCCGAAAAACGGCGTCATATCGACCGCCGCGCAGGTCTTGCCCCTTACGGTCGTCCGCCGCGCGCGCAGCAGCCGCAGTCCGAGCGTAAGGAAGTACAGCTCCTCGAACGCGAGCCGCCGCCGCGCCGCGGCCAGCGCCGCGTCGTCCGCGGGGAAGTGGATATTCTCGTAGGCATACCGCACGCCGCACAGCCCATGCTGCCGCCGCAGCTCCTCGGGGAGCAGGTCGGGCAGCCGGTCCGCCCCCTCGTCCAGCCCCTGCCGGATGGCGCGGTGAAGCAGACTTTGCCCCACACCCGCCGTCAGCGGATAGACCGGCACGATGCAGCCGGTGACGGCGTGCAGCCCCTCCCGCTCAAAGACGGGATTCGTCATCGTCCGCCGCAGCAGCGTCCCCTCGACCGTGCCGTAGAACGTGTAGCTCTCGCCCACGCGGAACGTGTTTTTCAGATACGGCTGGTTGAAATACGTCAGCTCCAGCGCGGCGCTCTCATCCACCACGCGCAGCTTGACAAGCTCCAGCCCTTTTCGGATACGCGAGAGCTTCGGCTCCGACGCCACCATTGCCGTCACGCAGGCGCGCTCACCGACTTGCAGCTCCGCAATGCGGCGGTTCTCCCGCCGGTCCTCATAGGCGCGCGGGAAATAGGAAATGAGGCTTTTAAGGTCCGTGATGCCGAGCTTCGCAAGGCTCTTCGCCCGTGCCTCGCCCACGCCTTTGACAAAGCGCACATCGGTATTCAGCTCCGCCACGGTCCTCGCCTCCTCTCGAAAAATCTTCCTTCATTATACTCGCTTTCCCCGCATTTGAAAAGGGCCTTCCGCTCTTGCGGAAAGCCCTTGTTTCCTTACGTTCTTCGGACGTAATCAACGTAGCGGAAGCGCAGGCCGTTTTCCTCCTGCCATTCCCCCACCGTCTCCGCCGTCCAGTCGGGCGCGGCATCGAGGTTCGGAAAGAAGGCGTCCGCCCTCTCCGCCGCGGCGTCCACCTGCGTCACCAGCGCGCGCCCGCAGCGCGGCAGCAGCGCGCGGTAGAGCTGTGCGCCGCCCATGAGCACGGCGTCCTCTCCCGCCAGCGCCGCTGCCTCGTCGATGCTGCGCGCCAGCTCCACGCCCTCGCGCGGCGCCATCGTCGTGCTCACCACGATGTTCCGACGGTTCGGCAGCGGCTTAGCCCCAGGCAAGGAAAGCAGCGTATTCTTTCCCATCACGACGGTCTTTCCCGTCGTGAGCGCCTTGAAGCGCTTCAGGTCAGCGGAAATATGAAACAGCAGCGCGTTGCTTCGGCCGATGGCCCAATTTTTGTCCACACAAACGATGGCGGTCATAGCGTTCTCCTTTACACCGCGATGGGGATCTTCGCCTCGAACGGGCAGGGCTCGTAGCCCTCGAGCCGGAAGCTTTCCTTCGTGAATGCGTAGAAATCCGTCACGTCCGGGTCGATGAAAAACGCCGGCGCGGGCTTCTCCGGCTCCGCGAGCATCTGCTCGATGATGGGCACATGGCGGTCGTAGATGTGCGCGTCCGCGATGACGTGTACCAGCTCGCCGGCCTTCAGCCCGCTGACCTGTGCCATCATGTGGACCAGTACCGCGTACTGCACCACGTTCCAGTTGTTCGCCGCCAGCATATCCTGGCTGCGCTGGTTCAAAATGGCGTTGAGCGTATCGCCGGACACGTTGAACGTCATGGAGTAGGCGCAGGGGTAGAGCGCCATTTCATGCAGATCGGCAAAGTTGTAGAGATTCGTCAGGATGCGCCGCGAGGCAGGGTCATGCTTCAGATCGTAGAGCACACGGTCCACCTGGTCAAACATCCCCTCTTTGTATTGGTGCTTCACGCCGAGCTGGTAGCCGTAGGCCTTGCCGATGCTGCCGCTCTCGTCCGCCCAGGCGTCCCAGATGTGGGAGGAAAGCTCGTGGACATTATTGCTCTTTTTCTGCCAGATCCACAAAAGCTCGTCCACCGCGCTCTTCCAATAGGTGCGGCGCAGCGTGAGGATGGGGAATTCCCTTTGCAGGTCGTAGCGGTTGACGATGCCGAATTTCTTAACCGTGTGCGCCGGTGTTCCGTCCTCCCAGCGCGGACGCACGGAAAGCTCCGTGTCCCACACACCGTTTTTCAAAATGTCCTCGCAGTTCCGGCGAAAAACCTGATCGGCATAGCTCATATCCTGACCTCCCGGGATCGTTGATTTTTCTATCTTACCACAGACGGCGGACAGCCGCCATACTTTTTTTATTTTTTCGCAAAACTGCCATTCCCTGCATTTCGTGCCGAAAAAGCATACATCTCATACCCTTGTTTCCCAATTTTTGGAAAAAATTGCTATGCTTGGTTCCAATGATAAAATCTGCAGAAAAAGGAGTTGAAGCCGATGCCGTCGTGGGTCGCCTGGCTGATCGCCGCTGTGAGCACCACCGCCTTTCTTATCCTTTGGTTCTGGGAAGTGCGGCGCGTCCTGCGCAGCCGCCGCAGCGTGGTGGAAAGTGCCGCCGCGCAGCTCTCCGCCTGCCGCCGTCAGGCCGCCGGCGTGCGCTACGATCCCGAGCTCGCCCAGATCCTCGCGCGCAGCGAGAGCATCTACCGGCAGGCCGTCGCGCACTACAACGATACGCTTTGCAAGCCGTGGTGCTATCTGCCCGGCCATCTGCTCGGCTTCGACCGCGACACCGGAGAGGACGACCTCTGACCGCCGCGCCGCCGAATGATCTCCTGCAAAAAGAAAGCGAGCCGCTCTGTGAGCGGCTCGCTTTTTGCTTACTTCTTTTCCTCCTCGGCGGGCGCAGCAGGCGCCTCGGCGGCGCGCTTGGCCTGCTCCTCTTCCTCCAGGACGCGGTAGGCGACCTTGCCGACGAGCGTCTTGGGCAGCTCGTCGCGGAACTCGATGTCGCAGGGCATGGCGTACTTGGCGATGTGCTTGGAGCAGTAGCTCATCAGCGCCTGACGGGTCGCGTCGTTCGCGGGGATGCCGGCGGCGAGCTTGACGAAGGCCTTGACCTTCTGCATCCGGTAGGCGTCGGGGATGCCGATGACGCAGCTCATCTGCACCATCTCGTTCGCATCGAGGATGTTCTCGATCTGGCCGGGATAGACGTTATAGCCGGACGAGACGATCATGCGCTTGGCGCGTCCGCGGAAGTAGACGAAGCCCTCGGCGTCCATCGTGCCGAGGTCGCCGGTGTAGACCCAGGTCAGGCCGTCGGCGTGACGGCGCAGGGTCTGCGCGGTCTCGTCGGGGTGCTTCATGTACTCCTTCATCACGGTGGGGCCGGCGAGCAGGATCTCGCCCTCGGTACCGTAGGGGACCTCCTTGTCGGTGCCCGGCTCGACGATCTTGATATAGGTGTCGGGGAAGGGCACGCCGATCGAGCCCTCCTTGAACATATGCGGCGGCGTCAGGCAGCAGGCCGTGACGGTCTCGGTGGTGCCGTAGCCCTCGCGCACCTGCACGGGCGCGCCGTGGGCGTAGAGGAATTTATCCAGCTTCTTCTTCAGCTCGATCGACAGGCTGTCGCCGCCGGAGAACACGCCCTTGAGCGAGCTGAGGTCCGCGTTCTCCATGCTCGGCAGACGCAGCAGCGCCTCGTAGAGCGTGGGCACGCCCGCGATGAAGTTGCAGTGATACTTGGTGATGAGCTTCGCGTAGCTCTTGGCGGTGAAGCGCGGCACAAGGATGCAGCGCCCGCCCTGCGAAAGCATGGTGTGGACGCACACGCCGAGGCCGAAGCCGTGGAAGAGCGGCATGGCGGCAAGCATCTTGTCGCCGGGGTTGAACATCGGGTTCGCCGCGATGACCTGCTGGCCCAGAGCATTGAAGTTCTTGTTCGTCAGCACGATGCCCTTGGTGGTGCCGGTCGTGCCGCCGGAGTAGAGAATGACGGCGGGGTCGTCGCCGGTGCGCTTGACGGAGTAATTCCAGAAGCAGGCCTTGCCCATGTTCATGAATTCCTTCCAGCGGATGACCGGCGCGTCCTTCGGGATCTTGGCGATCTTGCGGCCCTCGGTGAGCATATAGCCCGCGCGGACGGGCTTGCTCAGCTCATCCTTGACGCTCGCGATGATGATGTTGACGACCTTGGTGTTCTGACGGATGCTCTCGAACTTATTGTAGAACTGGTCGAGCGTGATGGCGGTGACGCTCTCGGACTCGTTGAGATAGAACTCGATCTCCTTTTCGGCCGAGAGGGGATGGATCATGTTCGCGATGCCGCCGACGAGGTTGACGGCATAGAACATATAGATGGCCTGCGGGCAGTTGGGCATGGCGATGGTGACCTTGTCGCCCGCACGCACGCCGATGGTCTTGAGGGAGCGGGCGCACTTCTTGATCTCCTCGATCATTTGGGGGTAGCTCGTGGACCTGCCCATGAAGTCAAACGCGATGTTCCTGGGGTACTTCTTGGCGACCAGCTCGAGCGCCTCAAACATCGAGCCGTCAAAGTAGTCCAGATGCAGCGGCACGTCGCCGGTGTGACCCGCCCACGGGGTCTTGGCAGTGATCTCAGTCATAATCGACCTCCTGTTCAAATGGTAGCTCGAGCAGCTCGGGGTGCGCGAGCAGGTGCTTGAAGAGCCGGATGCTCTTGGAATAGTAATAGCCGTCGGCAATGCGCTCGTCGACCGTGAAGCCGAGGTCGACCGTCTCGCGCATGGCGACGAGTCCGTTCTGATCGTAAAGCGGCGTCCACTTCTTCTCGCCGATGACGCAGAAGAACGAGCAGGTGCCCCAGTTCGTGAGATGGTGGTAGCCGCTGCGCAGGCGGATGGAGCCGAGGTTGGAGAGGAACACCGAGGCGTAGTTCGGGTCGGCGCCGATGAGGAAGTCCGGACACCAGCCGTGGCGGTCGAGCCAGCGGATGAAGCGGACCGCCGCTTTGGAGAGAAAGCGCGGCATTTTGTTGAGGATATCCATGCTGTTGTCCGTGGTGTTCAGCTTCTTCTCATGACGCGTGGCGTAGATGCGGCGGCGGATCTCCTCGTGGATGGTGTCCACCGTGTCGGTCGGCGCGGCGTCGAGCAGGGCGACCGCCTCCTCGCTGCCGTCGGAAAATTCCTTCTTGATGATAAAGCCCGCCGTGACCTTATTGCGCTGGTAGTAATTCTCGTTCGCATAGAAGCGGTTGAGCTTGGGGCGCAGGGTGATGGTCTTGACCAGCGCCGCCACGATGACGTGGAAGAAGGTGTACTTGAACTCGATGCCCTCGACGTTCTTTTTCGCAAGGTAGGCCTTGATGGGCTCCAGGTCGATGCGCTCGGCGATGTAGGCCTCGTTGTCGGCGCGGTGGGGGTAGATGATGCCCATGATAAAATGCAGGGCGTCGGTCTCGCGCAGGAGCGCCGCGTCCCTGCGGTCGCCCCGGCGTCTCTTCGGAGTCTCGCTCATGGAGTGTCCTCTTTTCTTTCTGATTTTCTCTCTGCCCCGTCCGGGTCGAAGCCCTCGAAGATCGCCTGCGCGCCCTCGCGCTCGGCGGTCTTCAGGTCCTCATAGGTGCGGACGGTCCAATAAAACATATGCGCGCCGTAGAACGCGCGGCAGATGCGCGGCGCGAAGCGCCGGCGGTCCTCAAATTTATAGGCGATGAAGTCGGGCGCGGTGAAGGCGTTGAACAGGAGGTTCGAGAGCAGAAAGCCTACGAAATGCTCCCAGCCCCGCGCGTCCTTGCGGAAGTTTTCGGAGAGCTGGCCGCGGATGATCTCGGGCCGGAGGGCGCGCAGCCACATCAGGCAGCGCGGATCAAAGCTCTCCATGCAGCAGGGGATGTGATATTTGTCCAGCTCCTTTGCCGTGCGCTCGGCAAGCGCGCGGTGGTTGCCGCGATAGCTCTTGAGCTCCACAACGAGCGGCAGGCCCGTGCCCTCGTAAAGGGCAAGGACTTCACACAGCTGTGGGATCGTTTCCGGCGTACCGGCAAGATGGAGCGCGGCAAGGTCGGCGGCGGTGCAGTCCTCAAGCACGCCGGTCACGCCGGTCATGCGCTTTAGGTCGCTGTCGTGAAAAACGGCGAGCGTGCCGTCGCGCAGCAGGTGCACGTCCAGCTCCGAGCCGTAGCCGTGCCGGATGGCGCGGCGAAAGGCTGCAAGGGAATTTTCCGGCACGCTGTCGGCGCTGCAATGCAGCCCGCGGTGCGCGTAGCGGCGATGCTCCAGCGCCGCCCAGCCGGGGTGATTGGCGCGGCTGTTGAGAAAAAAGAGCCAGACGGTGAGCAGAAAAAGCGCGAAAAGGATAACGATTTGTAGAGTTTGCACGGAATATCACTTCTTGTTATCGGAAATCGTCGGGATCAGTCGTCCATATCCTCAAAGGCAGCCAGACCGCTCTTGGCCTCGGCTCTGGAATCGCCGTGGCGCACGAAGCACATCGTGACGAAGGACGCGCCGACGAAGAGCGCCGCGTAGGGGAAGAGCACGCGGTAGCTGATATGACGCATCAGCGTGCCGGCGAGCACCGGCGTGACGACCTGCGCCGCCATGGAGAAGGTGTAGTAATAGCCGGTGAATTTGCCGATGTCGCTGCCGCGGCACATCTCCAGTACCATCGGGAGCGAGTTGACGTTGATGGCCGCCCAGGCAAAGCCCACGAGGGCGAAGCAGACGAACATGACGGGATGAATGGTCGAGTAGAGCGTGGTGAGGAAATAGAAGGTCAGGAACATCGCGGCGAGCAGGGCGCAGCCGAAAAGAATGGTCTTTTTGCGGCCGATGCGCGAGGCGAGCTGACCGATGGGAATGTAGCTGACGACCGCGCCGGCGGTGGCGATCAGCAGGCAGGTGGACGCACCGCCGAGCCCCTGTCCCATGACCGCGCCGACGTAGGTGGACCACCAGGTGGTCACGCCGTTGTAGCCGATGTACCACAGCGCGATGGACGCGAGCAAGAAGCCAAGGCTCCGCTTGACGGGCTTTGGCAGCACCTCATTGCCGCTGCCGTCGTCCTCGGTGAGGTCCCACTCGGGATGCTGCGCCTCGAGCGCGCGCGTTTCCGCGGCAAGCTTCGGCTCCTTCACCGTCAGGAACAGCACCGCGACGCTCACGAGCATAACGGCGGAGACGACGAGGAAGAGCGGCTGATAGTTGACGTGGGCAAGGCCCGCGGTCTTGGCGTTCGGATAGAGCACCGCCGCGACGGCCAGATAGATGATGCCGCCGATGGCGCCCATGAGGTTGATGATGGCGTTCGCGCGTGAGCGCAGGGGGTTGGGCGTCACGTCCGGCATGAGGGCGACGGCGGGCGAACGGTAGGTACCCATCGCCACGAGCAGCAGGCCCAGCACGGCGGCGAAGCCGA
The DNA here is from genome assembly GCA_937915075.1 of uncultured Oscillospiraceae bacterium. GTDB lineage: Bacteria > Bacillota > Clostridia > Oscillospirales > Oscillospiraceae > Hominicoprocola. Next base: position 4,355 of record CALDMA010000348.1, on the reverse strand, counting down.
CGAGCTTCCCGGTCGAGGGAGCCGCGGCGTAGCGGTTATCCAGCACCGGCAGCAGGTTCATCAGCACGGCGGCGCAGGCCGTGCCGAGGAGGATGAAGGGCATCCGGCGGCCGATCCTGGTGCTCGTGCGGTCAGAGAGCGCGCCGAACATCGGCAGCAGGAAGAGCGCCAGAATGTTGTCCAGCGCCATGATCGCGCCGGAGATCGTCTCATTCAGACGGAATGTTTCGGTCAGGAGCTTGGGGATGACGCTGTCGTACATCTGCCAGAACGAGCAGATGGACAAAAAGGCGAGGCCGACGAGGATCGTGCGGCGATGATCGAGCTTCATGCGCAGGGTCTCCTTTTGTGTCTTTCTCGGGAGAAACGCGGCGGCCGGGGCGGAAAGGGAAGGCCCTTTCCACCTTGACCACACGTTAGGATAGCATAAAAACGCGGCGTTGACAAGCGCCGCGTTTCCGTTTAACACTTTTTTAAGAATTTCAGCTCGCGAACCGCTCGCCCGGAGAGCTGACGTTTTGCAGCCGGAAGTCTCCGATGGACTTGGATAAGCCGCTGACCTCCATTGCGTTCATGCTTCTCTCCCGGTTCTCAATAAACGTTATTGTAGTGCCAGTAAAATACGGTGTAGAGCAGGCTTTGCAGGCAGGTCAGGCCGAGGAGCACCTGCCCGACAAGCGTCTGCTCGAACACCAGGATCGCCAGCAGCGCCGCGGCGAGCTGGACGTAAACGCAAATGAAGAAGGTCATGCTGCGCGCCTTGTTGGCAACATACGCCGTGCGCTCGTCCTTGAGCGAGGCGTCGTAGTCCGCCGCCTTCTCCGGGTCGCGGCTCAGGCGGTACACGCGCAGCAACCGCACGGCGCCGACAGCCGTCAGTCCGCCGCCGAAGCCGCCGATGTAGCTGCCGTATTCCGTCTCCGCCAGCAGCAGGCCCGCGAGAAAGAGCGCCGCGCCGAGGCTGAGCCACAAAATGCCGAATTTTTTCTGTTCCTTCCATTTCATGCTTCTTCCTCCTCAAAAAGAAATATGTCCTCGATCCGCGCGCCGAACAGCCTTGCGATGGCGTGGGCGAGCAGGATGGAGGGATTGTACTTCCCGCTTTCCAACGAGATGATGGTCTGGCGCGAGACGCCGAGTTCCGCGGCAAGCTGCTGCTGCGTCATGCCCCGCTCCTTCCGCTTTTGCTCGATGATGTTTTTCATGCTGTGCTCCGTTTCTGTAAAAGTCAAGCTCGCTTTACATTCGTGAGCATAACACCTTATCGGCAAAATGTCAAGTGTCTTTTACATTTTTATTTTGCGATTGATTTTAAGCGCGGCCTTTGCTACAATAAATTGAATCTGTTTTTTCACAGGAGGCTGCCGCCATGAACATCAAGATCGCACCGTCCATTCTCTCCGCCGACTTCGCCAACCTCGAGCGGGACATTCGGAAGATCGACACCGCCGACTACGTCCATGTGGACATCATGGACGGTGAGTTCGTGCCGAATATTTCCATCGGCATTCCGGTGGTCAAGGCCATCCGGCCCGTGACCGACCTGCCGCTGGACGTGCATCTGATGATCGCCAAGCCCGTTCGCTATGTGGAGCAGTTCTGCGACGCGGGCGCGGACCTCGTGACCGTCCATGTCGAGTCCGACTTTCCCGAGAACATCCACGCCGCGTTGGAGAAGATCCACGCGAAGGGCAAGCGTGCGGGCATTGTGCTCAAGCCCAACACCCGCGCCGAGGCGGCGCTGCCGTACCTCAAGGAGTGCGACATCGTGCTGGTGATGACGGTCGAGCCGGGCTTCGGCGGGCAGAAGTTCATGGCGGACATGATGCCCAAGGTCGCGCAGCTGCGCGCGATGCTCGACGAGGTCAACCCGGACTGCGAGCTGGAGGTCGACGGCGGCGTGGACACCGCCACGCGCGACGCCTGCGTGAACGCGGGCGCGAACGTGCTGGTCGCGGGCAGCGCGGTCTACAAGGCGTCGGACATTCCCGCGAAGATCAAGGCTTTGAGAGAGGGTTAACGAGGTATGGAGTATTTTCCCGCGGCGCTGGAAAAGCTGGTCGAGCAGTTCGCGCGGCTGCCGGGCATCGGCGGCAAGAGCGCGCAGCGGCTGGCGTTCCATGTGCTGAGCCTGACGGACGCGGAGGCGCAGGAGTTTGCCGACGCCATCGTGGAGGCGAAAAAGAAGGTGACCTGCTGCCCCATCTGCCGCAACCTGACGGACGGGGGGCTCTGCCCCATCTGCGCCTCGCCCAAGCGCGACGAGCGCGTGATCTGTGTGGTAGCGGACGCCCGCGACGTGGCGGCTCTTGAGCGCTCGCGCGAGTACAGCGGGCGCTATCATGTGCTCCACGGCGTCATCTCGCCGATGAACCACGTCGGCCCCGACGATCTGGAGATCAGGTCCCTTGTCGAGCGCGTCGCCGGCGGCGGCATCGACGAGGTCATTATGGCGACCAATCCCGACACGGAGGGCGAGGCCACGGCGATGTATCTCGCGCGGCTGCTGCGCCCCTTTGGCGTGAAGGTCACCCGTCTCGCCTACGGCATCCCCGTGGGCGGACATCTGGAATTCGCCGACGACGCGACGCTCATGCGCGCGCTCGAGGGACGGCGCGAGATCTGAGGAGGACAGGGCTATGACGGCAAAGTTAGAGCTGTACCGCGTATTCCGCGAGGTGGCGGAGACGGGCAATATTTCCGCCGCGGCACAGAACCTTTACATTTCGCAGTCCGCGGTGAGCCAGAGCGTCAAGCAGCTCGAGGGCGCTCTGCAGACGCGGCTGTTCATCCGCTCCCCGCGCGGCGTGACGCTCACGGACGACGGGCAGATGCTCTTCGAGCACGTCCGCAGCGCGATGGGGCTTCTGGAGACGGGCGAGGAAAAGCTCGCGCAGACGCGCGCTCTGCAGATGGGCAAGCTCGTCATCGGCGCGAGCGACACGGTGACGAGCCAATTTCTGCTGCCGCACCTCGACTCGTTCCACAAGAAGTACCCGAACATTCACATTCAGATCATCAGCGGCCGCAGCCACAAGGTGCTCGGTCTGCTGCGCTCGGGCAAGGTGGACGTGGCGTTCGCTTCGTCGCCGAGCGAGGACGACGGGCTGAGCTGCGTGCCGTGCTTTGCGACGCACTCGTGCTTCGTCGCCGCGGCGGACTATCCCTGCGACTTCGAGCGCGCCTATTCGATGCAGGAGCTCGCGGCGCTGCCGCTCATCCTGCTTGAGCGCAAGGCCAGCTCGCGCGTGTATCTGGAAAAATACTTCCTCGCGCACGGCGTCTCCCTTTCGCCGGAGATCGAGCTGGGCGCAAGGAGCCTGCTCGTGGACCTCGCCCGCATCGGCTTCGGCGTGGCGGGCGTGACGCGGGAGTTCGTGACCGCGGAGCTGGAGGGCGGCGCGATCCGCGAGCTGAACACCGACTTTGAGATCCCGCCGCGCTCCGTCGATATGTGTACGCTGCACGACGTGCCGCCGAGCGCGGCGACCGCGCGCTTCACGCAGGAGATCACGCGGCGGGTGCAGGCCGAAGAAAGGGGCTGACGAACCATGCGAAGATTTGATACCGTTCTATTCGACCTTGACGGGACGCTGCTCGACACGCTCGAGGACATCTGCGGCGCGGCAAACCACACGCTGCGGGAGCTTGGCTATCCCGAGCGGACGCTCGCGGAAATGCGGCGCTTCGTCGGCAACGGCGCGGAGATGCAGATGCGCCGCGCCCTCGGCGCGGACGCGGACGAGGAGACCGTTGCGAAGGCGCTCGCGCTTTACAAGCCCTACTACGCCGCGCACTGCCAGATCAAGACGAAGCCCTACGCGGGCGTCGCGGAGCTGATGGCGGCACTCAAGGCGGAGGGCTTCCGCCTTGCGGTAGTGTCCAACAAGCCGGACGAGGCGGTGCGTCCGCTGGTCGCGGAGCACTTCGGCGCGCTTGCCGACGCCGCCATGGGCGAGACGGCGCAGCGCCGCCGCAAGCCCGCGCCCGACATGGTGAACGACGCGCTCGCGGCGCTCGGCGCGGACAAGTCCCGCGCGGTCTACGTCGGCGACAGCGAGGTGGACATCGAGACGGCGAAGAACGCGGGCATCCCCTGCATCTCGGTGACGTGGGGCTTCCGCGACCGGGAGCAGCTGCTCGAAGCGGGAGCGACCGAGCTGGCCGCCGATGCAGGCGAGCTTCATGCGCTGCTGGAAAAATGAACCAAGGCACAAAAAGCGCAGACCCGCTCGGGTCTGCGCTTTTGCTTATTCTATGCTTTTATATTATGCTTTACAGATGCAGTACGCGCTCCTTGATCTCCTGCGTGCGGCCCTGGTTCCAGAACTGGGTGCCGATGTAGCCGCAGGTGC
>CALDMA010000347.1 GCA_937915075.1 uncultured Oscillospiraceae bacterium | reverse complement strand
CAACTCCGTTGCCTATCCGCACTTCAACGTCAAGATCTGCGCCACCCACGCCGGTGTGAGCGTCGGCGAGGACGGCGGCAGCCATCAGTGCATTGAGGACCTCGCGCTCATGCGCGTTATTCCCGGCATGACGGTCATTTGCCCTGCCGACGCAAACGAGGCCAAGGCCGCGACCATGGCGATCGCCGATTTCGACGGCCCCGTGTATATGCGCCTCGCCCGTCTCGCCACGCCTGTTTTCGAGGGCGATATGGTCAAGCCCTTTGTTCTCGGTAAGGCCAATGTCCTGCGCGAGGGCAAGGATGTCGCGATCTTCGCGACGGGTCTGATGGTCAATGAATCCCTCATGGCGGCGGAAGCGCTTGCCAAGGACGGCATCGACGCCGCCGTCATCAACGTCCACACCATCAAGCCCATCGACGCCGAATGTGTGACTGCGTGGGCGGAGAAGTGTGGCAAGGTCATCACCGTCGAGGAGCACAGCGTCATCGGCGGCTTGGGCGACGCGGTGGCCGACGTTCTCATGGGCAAGGTCAACTGCAAATTCCATAAGATCGGCGTGAACGATCAGTTCGGCCAGTCCGGCAAGGCGGCCGACGTGCTGCGCGAGTACGGTCTGACCGCCGATCAGATCGCCGCGACGATCAAGGCCGGCATCTAATGAGAGAAAGAGAGACAAAGCACACACTTTGTCTCTCTTTTTTGAGAAAAATTTTTTCACTTTTCTCTTGTAATTTCTGTTTCTTGTGCTACAATACAAGTAGTACCAAACGTACCAATCATTTGAAATAACTTTACAAAAGGAGACGATATCATGCCACTCGTTACCTCTACCGAAATGTTCAAGAAGGCGTATGACGGCGGCTACGCCATCGGCGCGTTCAACGTCAACAACATGGAGATCGTGCAGGGCATCACCGAGGCCTGCCAGGAGGAGCACGCTCCCGTTATTCTTCAGGTTTCCAAGGGCGCCCGCGCCTACGCGAACCATACCTACCTCGTCAAGCTCGTCGAGGCCGCCGTGGAGTGCTGCCCTGATATTCCCATTGTGCTGCACCTTGATCACGGCCCGGACTTTGAGACCTGCAAGAGCTGCATCGACGGCGGCTTCACCTCCGTTATGATCGACGCCTCCTCCAAGCCCTTTGCCGAGAACATCGAGATCACCAAGAAGGTCGTTGAGTACGCGCACGACCACGGCGTGGTCGTCGAGGCCGAGCTCGGCACCCTCGCCGGCATCGAGGACGAGGTCAAGGTCGCGGCGCACGAGGCGTCCTACACCCATCCCGAGGAGGTCGAGGAGTTCGTCTCCAAGACCGGCTGCGACTCTCTTGCCATCGCCATCGGCACCAGCCACGGCGCTTACAAGTTCAAGCCCGAGCAGTGCACCCGCAACGCCGACGGCATCCTTGTTCCGCCCCCGCTGCGCTTCGACGTTCTGAAGGAAGTCTCCAAGCGTCTGCCCGGCTTCCCCATCGTGCTGCACGGCTCCTCCTCCGTCCCGCAGGAGTATGTGAAGATGATCAACGACCATGGCGGCAAAATGCCCAACGCCATCGGCGTGCCCGAGGAGCAGCTGCGCGAGGCCGCGAAGCTCTCGGTCTGCAAGATCAACATCGACTCCGACCTGCGTCTCGCCATGACCGGCACCATCCGTCAGTTCATGGACGAGCACCCCGACAAGTTCGATCCCCGCGAGTATCTCAAGCCCGCCCGCGCCAACATCAAGGAGCTCGTCCGTCATAAGCTCGTCGATGTGCTCGGCTGCGCCGGCAAGGCTTAAACCGTCAAAGGAGAAACGATATGAGTGAATTGAAAGGCGCCTGCATCATCGGCCAGTCCGGCGGCCCGACCTCCGTCATCAACGCCAGCGCCTACGGCGTGATCCGCACGGCGCTCGACTCCGACTGTATCACCGCCGTCTACGGCGCGGAGCACGGCATCAAGGGCGTGCTTGCCGATCGCCTGTTCGACATGAGCAAGGAGGATGCGCGCGAGCTGGAGCTGCTGAAGTACACCCCCTCCTCCGCGCTCGGCTCCTGCCGCTACAAGATCGCCGATCCCGATGTGGACGACACCGATTATAAGCGCATCCTTGAGGTGTTCAAGAAGCACGATGTCCGCTATTTCTTCTACAACGGCGGCAACGACTCGATGGACACCTGCAACAAGATCTCCAAGTATATGCAGAAGGTCGGCTACGAGTGCCGCGTGATGGGCGTGCCCAAGACCATCGACAACGACCTTTACGGCACCGACCACTGCCCCGGCTACGCCAGCGCCGCGAAGTATATCGCCACGAGCTGCATGGAGGTCTATCAGGACGCGCGCGTGTACGACACCGGCATGATCTGCATCATCGAGATCATGGGCCGCCACGCCGGCTGGCTGACCGCCGCCGCCGCGCTCGCCACCGAATACGGCGCGGGTCCCGACCTCATTTACCTGCCCGAGCGCGATTTTGACATGGACAAATTCCTTGCCGACGTCGAGCGCGTCTACAAGGAAAAGGGCAACTGCATGGTCGCGGTCTCCGAGGGCATCCACTATGCCGACGGCAGCTTCGTTTCCGAGGCCAAGACCAGCGCGACCGACGGCTTCGGCCACGCGCAGCTCGGCGGCCTTGCCGCCAGACTCGCCGACGTCGTGAAGCAGAAGACCGGTGCAAAGGTCCGCGGCATCGAGCTTTCCCTGCTCCAGCGCTGCGGCGCACACCTCGCCAGCGAGACCGACATTGAAGAGGCTGTCATGGCCGGACGCGCCGCGGTGGAAAACGCTGTCGCGGGCATCACCGACAAGATGGTCGCCTTCGAGCGCGGCACGGTCAACGGACGCTACGCCTGCAAGACGAAGCTGCTGCCGCTCACCGAGGTCGCAAACGCCGAGAAGAAGGTCCCGCAGGAGTGGATCAACGCCGAAGGCAACGGTGTGACGCACGACTTCATTGACTATGCCCTGCCGCTCATTCAGGGCGAGCCGAAGCTGCCGAAGGAGGATTCTCTCCCCCGCTTCGCCAGACTCAAGAAGGTCTTGGCAAAGTAAGACCGCCTCGTGCAACAAAAAGCAAAAGGAACCGCTTTCGATAGGCGGTTCCTTTTTGTATCGCTTTAGCAGTCATTTGAATGCCACTCGCCGAGAATGTCCGTGGTGAGCGGCAGCGTGACCTCTCTTGTGCCGCTTTCCGTATAAAGCGTCAGAGTGACGGCGTTATCCTCCGCGTGGTAGGTCTCCGCCTGCGCGACCACGCCGAGCGGCGCACTCAGCCGCGCAAGCTCCGCGTCCGCCTTCTCCCAGTCTATGCCGCTGTGCTGCGAGATTCCCTCCGCGGCATTCCAACGGTAGACAAAAACGCGCGGCACGCCGTCGCCGTAGGTGCTGCGCGTGACCAGCTCACTGCGCCCGTCGCCCGTGAGATCGAGCGTCCATACGCCGTCGCCCCACGCCGTATCATCAAAGTCATAGCCAAAGGCTTCGCCTGCATAGACAAATCCCTGCTCCGTCAGCGCATAGAAGTAACAGACCGTCATGCGCCCGCCCTGGACCGTTTCGATCTCAAAGCCCGGGAAGCCGAGCACATCGTCCCGCGCGGTCAGGGAGACTTTTTCGGCGGCCTCGTCCTCCCCGATCCAAGTGCGGCGATCCACGCCGAACGGTATGTCGATCTCCTTACCGTCCGTGCCAAAGAGCGCGTAGCGCGCAATGCCCTCCTCGTCCGGCTCATAGACCTTCAGCGTGACGGTTTGACCGCCGAACTCCTCGGTCAGCGTAAGGAGCTCGGAGCCGGCGCGGCTCTGCAATTTCTGATCCATCGCGATGGTATAGTCAAGACCGGTGAACGGCAGCGCGCCGATGAGCTGATAATCCTTGTTTTCATAGCTTTGGCTCCCGTTATGCACAAAAAGCAGGGTACGGTCACGGTCGCGATCGTTCAGGATATAGCAGCGCGGCGTTTCAGTCGTGCCGTCCGCCGTCGTCGGGTCCTCGCTGTCATGGCCGGAAAGCAGCACAAAGGATGCCTTGGAAAAAAGATGCTGTTCCTCCCCGGCAGGCCACGCGACATCGTCCGCCGGCTCGATCCGGCGGAGCAGGGCGCATATCTCCTCCACATATTTCGCGTCGGTGACAGGGCCTTCGGCGTGATTGCTGTCAAGGCGGTCAGGCTGAAAGGAAACGGCGTCAACCGAATCCAGCGCGTCGATGAGCTGCTCCCGCAGCGATGCCGGCGTCGGCTGCTCTGCTTCGATAAAGGTCCACACGGCACACAATACAGCGGCGAGCAAAAATACGGGCAGGGCGAGCTTTCTTTTCATGGCGGTTCTCTCTTTCTTCGTTATGTAAACAGCATAACATGAAGCAGCCGAAAACACAAGTTACAAAGCGGAAACATTTTGGTTACAGAATGTAAGAAAGAGAGGGGCGTCTCCCCTCTCTTTGCAATTTTCAGAGAATGATACAGATGAGGCCGCCGCTGCCCTCGTTGATGATGCGCTCGAGCGTCTGGCGGAGCTTTGCGCGCGCATCGTCCGGCATCCGCTTGAGCTTGGCCTGCAGGTCCTCGCTGACGATCTCGTGGAAGCTGCGCCCGAAGATATTCGACTGCCAGATCTTCGCCGTGTCACCCTCGAACTCCTGCAGCAGATAATTGACCATGTCCTCGCTCTGCTTTTCGTTGCCGACGATGGGCGAAACGGTCGTTTCGATGTTCGCGCGGATCATGTGGATGCTCGGCGCGCTGGCCTTGAGCCGCACACCGTAGCGGCCGCCCTGCTTCATGATCTCCGGCTCCTCCAAAATGAGCTCGTCGACCGTCGGCACGACCACGCCGTAGCCCGTTTCGCGGGCGTCCCGAATGGCGGAGGATACCTTGTCGTAGTCCGCCTTGACGGCGGAAAGCTCCGTGAGCAGACGCATGAGGTCACCGTCGTCCGCCACGTCGAAGCCGGACTGCTCGCTGAGCGTCTGATAGAACAGCGCCCGCGGAAGCTGAAGCTCCGCGCTGGCGGTGCCGCTGCCGAGTGAAATGGCGTTGACCTTCGCGCCGCTGATGCCCTCGAAGGCGCACATGGCATCCACCGCGGGCGCGACCTCGCGGATGCGGTGCAGTCCCTTGGCGCCCTCGCGGATGCTGCGGAAAAGGCCGAGCTTGATGGCGTGGTCGGCGGGCAGCGCCAGGACCCACGCGGGGATATGGAGCTCCAGCTCGGTCAGCGGGAACTCGTAAAGGATCGCCTTGAGGATATCCCCCACCGCCGCGTCGTCCAGCTCCAGGCAGTTGACCGGCAGACAACATACGCCATAATGTGAAGCAATATCACTTGCCATTGCTTGAACTCTGCTTGATTTCGGGTCAACGGCGTTGAGCAGCACGAGAAAAGGCTTGCCGATCTCCTGTAGCTCACGGATGACGCGGCCCTCGGCCTCGAGGTAGTCCTCCCGCGGAATGTCCGTGATGCTGCCGTCGGTCGTAATGACGATGCCGATGGTTGAATGCTCGCGGATCACGCGCGTCGTACCGAGCTCCGCTGCCTCCGCCATCGTGACCGGATGGTCGGCCCACGGCGTCGTGACCATGCGGGGACTGTCGCCGTCGAGCTGTCCCGCCGCGCCGGGGACCATGTAGCCCACGCAGTCGATGAGCCGCACGGAGCAGCTTGCGCCCTCATCGAGCGCGATGTCCACGGCCTCCTCGGGCACGAACTTCGGCTCGGAGGTCATCACCGTGCGGCCGCTGCCGCTCTGCGGCAGCTCATCCTTAGCGCGCTCTCGGCGGTAGACATTGTCGATGTTCGGGATGATCTGCGTTTCCATGAAGCGCTTGATGAAGGTCGATTTGCCGGCGCGCACCGGGCCGACGACGCCGATATAGATGTCGCCCGCCGTGCGCGTGGCGATGTCCTGATAGATGCCGGTATTTGTGGTCATAGCGATCTCCTCCGAATCCTCACCGTTCTTGCTTCACTATATGAGCGCTCCGCGCGGGGTATGACAAGCCAAAAAAAGAAAAAGAGCCTCACGGCTCTTTTCCCGGGAAATATTCAGCGGCGGCACGGAATGAGCAGCATTTCCCCGCCCGGCGCGTCGGCCTCGGCGGAAAGCTCATTGGCGGTGAGGATATCGGCGACCGTCGTGCGGTAGGCCTTGGCGAGGTCCCAGAGCCGCTCCTCCGCGCCCATGGCGCGCAGCACGAGCGTCGGCTGCCTGCCGCCGCTCTCCTGCTGCGGCTCCGCCTTGAGCGCGCACAGGCAGGCGCAGCGGCAGCGGCGGGTACATTCGAGGGTAAAGAGCTCCGGAAAGCGCACCTCGATGCCGTCCGCCGTCGCGGCAGCGCTGATCTCGCAGGCCGACACGCTGCGGACCGCGGCGGTACAGCCCTCCGGGACGGCGATGCGCGCGGCGACCTCAGTGCGGCGCTCGACCATCAGCGGCGCGCCTCCCTCGTCGAGATAGAGCACGCGAAGGATCGCCGTGCAGCGCACGTTTGCCGTGCTCTCCTCCTGCACCAGACTGACGCTGCCGAAATGGACCTCGGCGCACAGCACCGCGGATACCTCCACGCCGGTCTCGATCTGCTCACGGATGCTCTGCTCCTGCGTGACGGTCTCTATGCCGCCGCACAGCTCAAGCGTCTGCAGCTGCGCGGAGAGCTCGCAGCTCGTGCTGTAAAGGTCGGTGATGCAGCGCAGGCAGAGCCTTTGGCGCAGCACGACAAAGGCGTGCAGGAAGAGCTTTGCGGAGATGGTGCGCGCGTCGCCGCTCTCGCCGCCGATACGCAGCTCCGCGCCGGTCAGGCACAGCATCGCCTCGGCAGAGGTGTTCTCGTCCGCGTCCTCGACACCCTCGACGATCTGGGAGAAGGGCAGCTCCGCGGCGGCGCTGCAGATGGTCCCGCTCTCCGAGAGATAGAGGACCTCCACGCAGACAACGCCCTTGAGGATGATCTTGCCGCCAATCAGGCGGCACTCCGTCGTGCGGACGGACGCGCTCTCGCGCAGAAGCTCCGCCGCCGGCTCCTTGCTGCTCGAGAGCACAAGGTCGTCGGAGAACACAAAGTCCTTGCTGCGCAGCGCCTTGTTGATCGAGACCTCCTGCGTCTCACACAGCGTCTCAATGCCGTTTTCCACCCGCTGCGTCACGTCGCCGCAGGCCGTGAGCTGCGCGGCGCAGTAAGGCGTAACGGTCAGCTCGACGGCGGCGCGCGTCATGATCTTGCGCGGGTTGAGCGCGCGGACCTCCAGCGCGCTGACGCAGCCGCTCACGCTCGCCTCGGTGCAGCCCTCGCGCAGCCGTCCGTCCAGCGTCTCCTCGACGGGAAGCGTGTACGAAAAGCTCTTGAGCCCGCCGCTGCCGTCGGCTATGTACAAAAGCGTCACGCGCAGCGAGCCGGAAACGCTCACGCGCCCGTCCGCGATCTCGCGGCTGCGCACGAAGAGGCAGCCGCTGCCCTCCACGATGCGCGCGATGTCGGGGCAGTAATCGGGGACGATGGTCTCGGTGCTCTGCTCGCGCGTCTCTACGAGCGGCGGCAGGGCCTCATAACAGGAATACGTCTCTTTGCACAGTTCAAGCTCCATGGCAGTCCTCTCCTTTGGCACGGTTTTGCTTCACTCTATGCGCCAAAGGACCGCTTTATTCCTGCCCGTCTTTGATCCCGAACAGCAGCTGCAGCACGCCGCACAGGGCCTTGGGCGACTTCCACACCACGATCTTCAAATCCGCTCACCTCCTCCGGATACAGCCCCAGCCGCAGACGACGAGAAGCAACGCGACCAGAAACATCAGAAAGCCCACCGGAAAGATGGCAACGATGAAGATCGCCAGTCCCAGCGCCAGCGCACAGATGCCCAGACAGCACCAGTTCCTGCCCCACATGGCCGCACCTCCTTCCCGTCACGCCTGATGCTACAGTATATACCGCGCGGCGTTGTCCCGTGCCCCGTGGGCATGGAAAAAGCGGCGGGAGTCCCGCCGCTTTCACTTCTTCACTTGCTGCTCCACTCCCGCAGGTCCTTGAGCTCGTTGTAGAGCCGCAGATAGCTCGCGTGCCGCGAGGCGGAGAGCTTCCCTGCCCGCACGGCCTCCAGAACAGCGCAGCCCTTTTCCTTCGTGTGGCTGCAGCCGACGAAGCGGCAGGCGTCCAGATAGGGCGCGAAGTCCACAAAGGTCTCCGGCAGCCGCTCCTTCAGCGCAAGCCCGAGCTCGTCGGTATCGAAGGAGGAAAAGCCGGGCGTGTCAATGATCTCCGCGCCGCCGGAGAGGGTATACAGCTCCACATGTCGCGTGGTATGACGCCCGCGTCCGAGCGCCTGGCTGACCTCGCCGACCTGCACGGAAAAGCGTGGGTCGAGCGCATTGAGCAAGCTCGATTTTCCAACGCCGGAATTACCTGTAAAGGCAGACAGCTTGCCGGAAATACGCTCCCGCAGCTCGGCAATGCCCTCCCCCGTTTCGGCGCTTGTGAGCAGAAAAGGAAGTCCCGCCCTTTCATAGATGGCGCACAGCTCGTCGGCATGGTCAAGGTCCGATTTGTTGATGCAGATCAGGACCTCGCAGCCCTTCAGCGCGGCGATGGCGGTCATGCGGTCGATAAGATACGGATCGGTCTGCGGGATGGCGTTCGACGCCACGATCACGAGCTGGTCGATGTTGGCGACCGCCGGACGCGAAAAAACGTTGCGCCGCGGCTCGATGGCGTCGACCATGCCCTCCGCGCCGGATACCGTGATCTCCACCCGGTCGCCGACGAGCGGCGAAACGCCCTCCTTACGGAAGCGCCCGCGCGCGCGGCAGGTCACGATCCCCTCGCCGGTATCGACGTAGTAAAAGCCGCTGAGGGCCTTTTTGATCCGTCCTCTCACGCCGCCTCCGGGGGAACTCCCTCTGTGCCGGAAACGGAAGGATCTGGCCCGTCGCTGACGGTGAACACAATCTCAGTGCCGGTGGTAACGACCGTATCCTGCGCAATGCTCTGCTCAATGACGGTGCTCGCAAGCGCGTCGCTGTAGACGTGCTTCACGGTGACCTTCAGGCCGAGCGTCTCGGCCTCCTCCACCGCCGTCGTCTGCTCGTAGCCGAGGTAGGAGATCACGGTGACGGGCCGCGGCTCCGGACCCTTGCTGCGGTAAAGCAGCAGGACGTCGCCCTGGCGGAGCATCTCACCCTTTGCCGGCTCCGTGCGGATCACGCAGCCGGAGGTGATGGAGTCGGAATACTCATCCTTCCAGTTATACTGCAGGTCCAGCCCGAGGTCGTCAAGAATGATCTTCGCGCTGCGCCACTCCAGTCCCGTGACGCTCGGCATCGGCTCGGTCTTTTCGCCGGTGCTGACAAAGACCTGAATCTCGCGGTTGCTGCGCACCACGTTGTCGGCCGCGGGCGTCTGCTCAACGATCTGGCCCTCCGCGTACTCGCTGCTTGCGCGGCTGCCCATCTCCGTGATGGTAAAGATACCCTTCACCCGCTCGTCGGCCTCGGCCTCCTCAATGGTCATGCCGAGGAGGTTCGGCACTGTGAACTCCGTCTGCACAGGCTCCTTTTGGAAGCTGCCCATGATGACATTCCACAGAGCGAACACGATCACCGCGGCCAGCGCGATACCGCCGGCCAGCAGGAGCATTTTCTGCGTTTTTTTCTCGTCGACCGGCTCGTCCTCCTGCGGCTCCTCCCGCTTCGGCGTGACCGCCTGCACGGCGGGGATATACTGCGTCGGCTCGTCGGTATCGGGGCGGCGCAGGTCCTCGATGCTGAAATCAAGGTCTACGTCCGGGTTCTTGCGAAACTCCTCCAGGTCGGCAAGCATGGCGTCCGCCGTCGGATAGCGGCGGTCAATGTCCGAGGCCATCGCCTTCATGCAGATCTTCTCCAGCGCCTCGGGCACGTCGGGGTCGATCTCCCGCGGGGAGAGCGGCACGCTGCTTAGATGCTGGATCGCGACGGACACAGCGCTGTCGCCCTCAAAGGGCAGGCGGCCCGTGAGCATCTCATAGAGCACGACGCCGGCGGAGTAGATGTCCGAGCGCGCGTCGGGGCGGTTGCCCTTCGCCTGCTCGGGCGAGATGTAGTGGACGGAGCCGAGCGCCTCCTGCGTCATGGTGTTGGCGGAGTTGGAAAGGCAGGCGATGCCGAAGTCCGTGACCTTGACGCTGCCGTCGCGCAGCACCATGATGTTCTGCGGCTTGATGTCGCGGTGGACGATGCCGCGCGAATGCGCGTGGCTCAGGCCCTTCATAATTTGTGTGATAAAATGCAGCGACTCGCGCCAGTTCAGACGCCCGCGCCGTTCCATATACTGCTTGAGCGTGATGCCGTCGATGAGCTCCATGACGATGTACTCCGGCGAGGAGCGCGACACGTCGTAGACCGAAACGATGTTCGGGTGGGAGAGCATCGCGATGGCCTGGGATTCGTCGTAGAAGCGGCGGCGGAAATCCGCGTCGCTCGCGAAATCGCTTTTCAATCCCTTGACCGCCACAAGGCGGTTGAGCCGGTGGCACTTGGCCTTATAGACCATCGCCATGCCGCCGCTGCCGATCAGCTCAAGCAGCTCGTATCGGTTATCCAGCATTCTGCCGATCATTTGATCCATCTATGTGCCCTCCTTTCTTACTCATGATAGAGCAGCACAGCGGTAACGTTATCCGGTGCACCGCGCTGTTTGGAAAGCTCGAGCAGGCACTCAAGGCTCTCCTCCGGCGTATCGCCCCGGGCGACCGCCTCGTACATTTCCTCGTCCGTGGCGGTGACGACCAGCCCGTCCGAGCAGAGCAGCAGCCGTTCGTCCACGCCGAGCGTCACATCGTACACATCGCACTCGATATGCTCCTCGGGGCCGAGCGCGCGGGTGATGAGGTTGCGGTTGGGGTGCGTGCGCGCCTGCTCGGCGGTGATGCTGCCGCTTTCGATCAGGCCCTCGACCACCGAATGATCGCGCGTAATGCGCTCGAGCCTCCCCGCGCCGACGCGGTAAGCGCGGCTGTCGCCGACGTTGCAGATGACCGCACCGGAGCCGTTTGTCACGGCAGAGACGAGCGTCGTCCCCATGCCGCGGCACTCCGTATGCTCCTGCGCGTGGCGGTTGACGGCAGCGTTTGCTTTGGAAACGCAGAACGACACCGCTTCGCGCAGCTGCTCCGTCGTCATTTCCGCGCGCAGGACCGCGTGCAGCTCGTCGAGAAAGGCGCGGACCGCAAGGCTGCTGGCAATCTGCCCGCAGTTTTCGCCGCCCATGCCGTCGCACACGACCGCAATGAGCTGACCGTCCGCCGCGCCGCGCTCCACGGCAAAGGTATCCTGATTTTCGTGACGCTGCAATCCAACGTCCGTGATGCCGCAGGCTTTCATTGTCCTCTCTCCTTTGCCTCCATTTCCTTGCGGCGAAGCTGGCCGCAGGAGGCGTCGATATCCCCGCCGAGACTGCGGCGCACCGTCGCCGTCAGGCCGTGGGACTCCAATCGCTTCTGAAACGCCGCGACGCGGCGGCTTGGCTTGAACTCGCTTTCGACCACGTCGTTGAGCGGGATCAGGTTGACGTGCCCCGGCATCCCTCGAATGCGCTCGGCAAGCAGGTCGGCCTGCCAGTCGTGGTCGTTCACACCGTCGATCATCGCGTACTCAAACGAAATGCGGCGGCCGGTTTTCTTGAAATAGCGGTGGCAGGCGGCGAACAGCTCCTCCACGTCGTAGGCGTTGTTGACCGGCATGATGCGGCTGCGCGTCGCGCTGTCCGGCGCGTGGAGCGAAACGGAAAGCGTGAGCTGCAGGTTTTCCTCCGCGAGCGCGTCAATGCCGGGTACGACGCCGCAGGTGGAAAGCGAGATGTGGCGCATCCCGATGTTCAGCCCTTCCGGGTGGTTCACGAGCTGCAGAAAGCGCAGCACGTTCGCGCGGTTATCCAGCGGCTCGCCGATGCCCATGAGAACGATGTTGGAGATGTCCTTTCCTGAATCCAGCTGGGTGAAGAGCACCTGATCAAGCATCTCCGACGGTGTTAAGTCTCTCACCTTGCCAGCTACGGTAGAGGCGCAGAATTTGCAGCCCATCCGGCAGCCGACCTGCGAAGAGATGCAGACGGTGTTGCCGTGATGATAGCTCATGAGCACCGTCTCGATGCAGTTGCCGTCGCGCAGCTCCCAGAGGTATTTGACGGTGCCATCGAGCCGGGAAACCTGCTTGCGGGCGACCGTCGGTACTGTAATGGTAAACTCCTTGCCGAGCTTTTCCCGCAGGGGCTTGGAGAGGTTGTTCATCTCTGCAAAGTCGGTCGCGCCCTTATGGAGCCATGAGAACACCTGCCTGCCGCGGAAGGCTGGCTCGCCCATTGCGCGCAGCGTGTCGGTGATCTCCTCTTGGGTCATGGATTTGATATCGGTCATCGTCGTCCTCATTCCTTGCGCGCCATGCGGCAGATGTAAAAGCCGTCCGTCCCGTGGCGCTGCGGCCAGAGCGTGATGCGTCCCTCTGCCGTGCCGATGGGGCCGGGCAGCGCAAAGGTATCGTAAGTAAAGTCCGGGTGCGCGCGGAGAAACGCATCCGTCACCCGCTCGTTTTCCTCGGGAAGCACCGTGCAGGTGGAGTAAACGAGCGTCCCGCCGCGCCGGACATAGCGCGAGGCATTGTCCAGAATGGCGCTTTGGATCGCGGGCAAGCCCGCGAGCGAAGCCATGTCCTTATAGCGAATATCCGGCTTCTTGCGGATGATGCCAAGCCCGGAGCACGGCACGTCGCAGACGACGACATCCGCCTTCTCCGCAAGCGCTTCATCGCAGACACGGCCATCGGCCAAACGGACCTCCATGCACCCGATCCCCAGCCGCTCCGCGCCGGCCTCCATGAGCCGCAGCTTGTGCTCCTCCACATCGCAGGAGAGAATATGTCCTTTCCCTTCCATGCACATCGCCATGGCGAAGGACTTCCCGCCGGGGGCGGCGCAGGTGTCGATAACATGATCCCCCGCCTTCGGCGCGGCGGCCAAAGCCGTCAGCTTCGCCGCGGCATCCTGCACCGTGAACCAGCCCTCGCGCCACGCGCGCAGACCTTCCAGGTCGCCGGTACCGGAAACGGTGAAGCAGTCCGCGAGCCACGGGTGCGGCTCCACGGTTACGCCCTCATTCTCCAGCGAGGCGCGGAGCCGCTTTGCGGTCGTTTTGAGCGTGTTGGTCTGAATAGAGGTCGGGACCGGTTCATTGTCCGCACGGAGAAAGGCCTCCGCCTCCTCCGCGCCGAGCAGGCCGACCATGCGCTCGACGAGCGCACGCGGGTGGCTCGTCTGTACAGAGAGCGCTTCGAGCCTGTCCGCAATGGCAAGCGGCTCTCCCCTTCTGCGGTCCACATTGCGCAGCACCGCGTTCACCAGTCCAGCCGCGCGGGATAGCTTGTGCGCCTTCGCCATCTCCACCGCCTCATTCACGGCGGCATTGACCGGCACCTTGTCCATAAAAAGGATCTGATACGCGCCGATGCGGAGAATATCGAGCAGCAGCGGCTCGAGCTTTTCGGGTCTCTGCGTCAGGCAGCGCGCCAGACAGCGGTCAAGGTAGATGCGGTTTTGCATCACGCCGTAGGCAATGCGGCTGGCAAAGGCTGCGTCGCGCCCGGAAAGCCCGTCCCGCTTGAGCACCTGCTTGAGCGCGCCGTCGATCCACGCGCCGTTCCGGCGGCAGGCCGCCAGCGCGTCCAGCGCCGCTTCTCTTGCGCGGTCGACTCTCATCGGCGCCCTCCGCGGCGATTTCCGGAGCGGTTGAGGAAGATCAAAACGTAGCGCAGGAGCTGCAGCAGCGACGAGAGCAGCGCGGCGACATAGGTCAGCGCCGCGGCACGCAGCACCTTGCGCGCACCGGCCATCTCCTCATCCTCCAGGATGTGCTCGCCCTCCAGCGTTTCGAGCGCGCGGTGGGAGGCGTTGAACTCCACCGGCAGCGTGACGAGCTGGAAGAACGCGACCACACCGAAGAGGACAATGCCCAACAGCAGGATCGGCTGGCTGTAGAGCACAAGGCCGAGCATCAGAATGATGAACGAAGCCTGCGAGCTGAACTGCGTCGTTTTTACGATGGCGCTGCGCAGCCTGACGGGGCCGTAGCCCACGGCATACTGCACCGCGTGTCCGGCCTCATGCGCGGCAACGCCGACCGCCGCGACCGTGGCGGCGTCGTAAACCGAATCGGAGAGAAAGATGGTGTTGCTGCGCGGGTCGTAGTGGTCGGTCAGCTTGCCCGAGCAGCGGGCAATGCCGACGTCTGTGATGCCGTGCGCGCGCAGCACGCTGGCCGCCGCCTGCGCGCCGGTGAGCCCGCGGCGATTCGTCACCTTGCTGTAGCGCGAGAAATTGCCGCTGACCGCCGCCTGCGCATAGAGCGAGAGCAGCAGGACCGGGACCAGCAGAATGAGATAGATCAGGTTGGCCGAATCGTAACCGTAGCCGTAAGAATAGTAAGGCATAAGCTCTCCCCTTTAGTCCGATGTTTTGAGCGGGTGACCTCGCAGATAGTCGGCAGCCGCCATGCGCTTGCCACCCTCCGCCTGAAGCTGTGTGATGATGAGGCTCCTGCCGTCGCCGCAGGCGACGGAAAGACCGCGCTTGACCGCGCGCATCGTGCCGGGCGCGTCGGCGGTCATTTCCCCGGAAACAGTCTCATAGACCTTGACGCTTTTCCCGTCCACGCCCGTCGCGGCACAGGGCCACGGAATGAGACCGCGCACCTGACAGTCGATCTCCCGCGCGCTCCTCGTCCAGTCGATGGGCGAAAGCGAGCGGTCGAGCATGGGCGCGTAGGTGAACGCCGACTCGTCCTGCGGTGTGCGCTCCGCCGTGCCGTCCGCAAGCGTCGGGATCGTCTCGCTCAGCGCCTGCGCGCCAAGCTCAGCAAGGCGCTCTGTCAGCGCCGCGGCGTCCTCATGCTCACCGATCTCGGTCGAGACCGTGCGGATAACATCGCCCGCGTCGAGCGCCGAGACCATATACATGATGGAAACGCCGGTGACGCGCTCGCCGTTCAGGATCGCCCAGTTGATGGGCGCGGCGCCGCGGTACTTCGGCAGAATCGAGGAGTGAACGTTGATGCAGCCGTATTGCGGCAGGTCCAGGATCTCCTGCGGCAGGATCTTGCCGTAGGCCGCGACCACGATCAGCTCGGGCGCAAGCTCCCGCAATATGCCAAGTGCTTCCCCGTCGCGCATCTTGAGCGGCTGGTAGACCGGCAGGCCTTGTGTTAAGGCATAATCCTTCACAGGTGAGAAGGTCAGCTTCATGCCGCGGTTTTTGGGCTTGTCCGGCTGGGTGAATACGCCGACGACCTCGTGCCCGTCCTCCACCAGACGGCGGAGCGACGCGACCGCGAAGTCGGGCGTTCCCATGAATACGATCCTCATTCGTCGTCTTCCCTTTCGTACTCGTCCTCGTGCTCCTTAAGATACTGCTCCAGCTCCTCGTCGGTGAGCAGGCGGTCACAGTGCTCGCTGAACAGGTGTCCATCCAGATGCTCGATCTCATGGCAGAAGCAGCGGGCGGTGATGTCCTCATCCTCGACCTCGAAGGTCGCGCCGTCGCGGTCCTGCGCGCGCACGCGCACGGTGTAGGGACGGGTGACGATGCCCCAGCGGCCGGGCAGACTCAGGCAGCCCTCCAGGCCGGTCTGCTCGCCCTCAGCCTTGACGATCTCGGGGTTCACAAGCTCAATGATCTCGCCCTCGCTGTCCTCCACGATGCACACGCGGCGCAGGATGCCGACCTGCGGTGCGGCAAGTCCGACGCCGCCGGACTCCTCCAGCGTTTCACGCATATCGTCCAGCAGCAGGTGCAGACGCTCATTGAACTCCGTCACCGGGTGGCAGACCTTCTCCA